>JAHEMO010000306.1 GCA_024643625.1 Chitinophagaceae bacterium | reverse complement strand
ACTTTATCTCCACGCCCAAACATGGTGCTGTCAATTCTGTTGCCATCGGCATCAAGTGTATAGCCTGTGTAGGGGCCAATTTGCGTGAATGAACTGTAGCGTAATCCTGCATTTACTTTCAGCTTTGGGCTTATGTCCCAATCGTCCTGAATGTAGAATGCATATTCGTGCGCATATTTTTCCAGAGCATTGTTTGGATTGAATTCAGTATCGCCCTGATTGCCGCTGACCTGGTTAGGCAAAAAAGTATGGAAGGTGTATTGGCCGCCATATTTAATGCGGTGCTCAGGCACAGGATAGAAATCAAAATCTACTTTGGCATTCCAATCACGTATGCCGCTGCTTAGCACAAAACGAAAATCGTTTTGCGTCGCGTCAAACTGAAATTTATAATCATTAAATACAATGGTGGTATTGGCAAATAATTTTCTATTAAATACATGATTCCATCTTGCTGTAGCAGTGCTGTTTCCCCAGGGTATATTGGTGCTGAATGCACGCTCGCTATTGCGAAAATCAAATACATCACGACCAAAATAGCCGCTGAGAAACAGTCTGTCTTTTTCGCCCAATCTGAAATTTATTTTGGTATTGAGGTCGTAGAAATAGTAACCGCTGCCATAGAGCGAAGCTGATTTAGAAATGAATGGTTTTACCAAGGCATCAACATAGGTGCGCCGAGCTGCTACTAAAAATGACGATTTGTCTTTTTCAATAGGACCTTGTACTGAAAATCGTGAAGCAATTGTACCAATGCCTCCCTCGGCTTCAAACTGTTGGTAGTTGCCATCTTTCATAGTTACATCTACCACACTGCTTAGCCTGCCGCCATATTGTGCGGGCATGCCGCCTTTAATAAGCGAAACATTTTTGATAGCATCGCCATTAAAAATGCTGAAGAAGCCAAAAAGATGTCCCGTATTGTAAACCACCGCATCATCCAATATGATAAGGTTCTGATCGGGGCCGCCACCGCGCACATATATGCCACTATTGCCTTCGCCTGCATTGCTTATGCCAGGTAGTAATTGTAAAGTTCGTAGTACGTCTACTTCGCCAAAAAAGGCCGGTATTTGTTTAATGCGGTCAATGCCAAGTTCTACAGCACCCATTTGTGCGCTTTGTACATTCTTATCGCGGCGTTGTCCGGTTACCACCACCGTTTCTGCTTCATCATAATCTGTTGGCACAAGATCAATGTTGAGGTTTATACTACTATCAAGCGTTAACTCAAATATTTTTGTTTTATACCCCACATAGCTTACTACAAGGTAGTGCTTGCCGGCATCCAGCGAAAGGCTGAAGAAGCCATAGCCATTAGTTGTTACACCACGCGCTGAATTATCAATGGCAAGTGAAGCACCAATAAGCGTTTCGCCACTCAGGCTGTCTTGTACAAATCCATTTAGTGTAAATCGGGAGTTTGATTTTTGGGCTACAGCATTGAGACCAAAAAGCGCAACAAATAGCGCAATTGCGACCACCTGTTTGATGGCACTGAAACGATACGATGTGTGGGTAATCATAATGAGAGTGTAAAGGCCCTGATTTTATTGCACAATACTGTCGCGAATCTCGCCGCAGTGCAACATTTTGTCGCCAAAGTATGGATTGATGATCTCTGGTTTTTCGCTAAGCCAGGCTGCACCTGCATTGTTAAAAGCCATTGGACAATATACCTGATATACCGGCTTGTTGTGGTATTGTACTGCGCGTAGCAGATCGAACATTTTACTGCTGAGCAATTGAAACTGCTTGCGTTGCCCATCAATGGCTGTGGCGGTTGAAAGATTATCAGCAGCTGCCTGCAATTCATTGCGTATTTCCGTTACTACGGCTTCCAGTGTTTCATTCGATTCCATGCCGGAAACCGGTAACTTTTTTAGCTGATCAGCTAATCCCCGTGACATATCGGCCGATTTTTCCGTATTGCCCGCCACAAGGGCTGTGCTTAAAGCATAATATTCCACCATCAGGCTGGAGATGGCCTCATCCATTCGGCCACCCTTATCAATCATGACTATGGCTTCCGGGGCTTTCGAGCCGGTGTCTTTCTTTTTTTTGGGCCCCAGTAAATACCAGCCAATGGCCACCACTAGTACCACAGAGAGGGCTATAGCTATCAGTCTGTTCATATCAATCTACTCTTTTAAAAAGTTGGAGGCGCCGCTAAAGTCAAATGAAACCATCACCCCACCTACAATTAACCCAAAATTTATCGTTTGGTTAAAAAGCAGCCACCTTTTGGTGGTTCAGGCCTTTCCATTTCAGGGCTGGTTCTGCATGCCATACGGTAAACCTACATTTGCCGCATGTTGATAGGAATGACCAATCTGACCTTTGAATTTGGTGCCCGCACCATCGTTAGCAATGCCACCTGGCACATTCAGCCCGGTGAGCGTATAGGCCTGATTGGCTATAACGGCACAGGGAAAAGTACACTGCTTAAAGTATTGGTAGGCGAGTATTCTCCTTCCGCCGGCACGGTGGAAAGAGGCCGCGATGTACGTATCGGCTACCTGCATCAGGATTTGCTGAGCACTGCCATCAGTAAGCCCATAATTGAAGTGGCCATGGATGCTTTTACCGATGCCAGGGCAATTCAGCGGGACCTGCAACGCATGGAAAAGCAGCTGGAAACCGACTACGAAAATGAAAAATTACTCCACGATTATGCGGACCGGCTCCACGATTTTGAGCTGGCGGGTGGCTACACCATGGAGCATAAAGCTGCAGAGGTATTACATGGCCTTGGCTTTACGGATGACCAGCTAACGCAGTTATTTGAAACCTTTAGTGGAGGATGGCGTATGCGGGTGCTGCTGGCGCAAATGATATTGATGGCGCCCGACGTGCTCCTCCTTGACGAGCCTACCAACCACCTTGACTTGCCTAGTATAGAATGGTTGGAGAAATATCTGGTGCACTACCCGGGCAGCGTTGTAATTGTAAGCCACGATAAATATTTCCTGAATAGGATGGTGAATAAAATTGTTGAATTATATCAGCAGGAACTGCACCAATACACAGGTGATTATGACCATTATGAAAAGGAAAAAATAGAACGCATAGAGCTGCAAAAGAGAGCGTATGAAAACCAGCAGGAGTACATACGGCAGCAGGAAAGATTTATAGAAAGATTTAAAGCCAAAGCTACCAAAGCTGCGCAGGCGCAGAGTGCAATGAAGCGCCTCGACAAAATAGACCGGATAGACGATGTAGAGTTGGAGCGCCCCAATATCCGTATAAACTTCAGTGTGGGTCAGCAGCCGGGCAAGGTTATTTGTACGCTTAAAGATGTAAGCAAAAGCTTTGGCGAAAACAAGGTTATTGAGCACAGTACTGTTGAAATAAATCGTGGCGATAAAGTGGCGCTGATAGGCGCTAATGGTAAGGGAAAGAGCACCATGCTGCGCATGATAGCCGGCATGGAACAAATGGAAGGCGAGCGAATTTGGGGTCACAATGTGCAGGAGGCTTTTTATGCACAGCACCAACTGGAGTCGCTCGATGTAAATCATAATTTGCTGGAAGAGATGAGCACCAGTCGTGCCGGGAAAACAGAGTTGGAGTACCGTAGCTTGCTTGGTGGATTTTTATTTGGCGGCGATGAAGTAGAAAAGAAAATTAAAGTACTGAGTGGTGGCGAAAAAGCAAGGGTAGCATTGGCTAAAACCATTGTGAGCAAAGCTAATTTTCTGATGCTGGATGAACCCACCAACCACCTGGATATTGTGAGTGTGGAATTGCTGGCCGAAGCGCTGAATAAGTATGAAGGTACCATAGTGCTGGTGAGCCACGACCGTTATTTCATCAGTAAAACGGCGGATGTTTTTTGGGAGAT
>JAHEMO010000305.1 GCA_024643625.1 Chitinophagaceae bacterium | reverse complement strand
CAAGGGTAAGGGGCTGCCATGGCCTGTGTTTTCTTTGGCGCATTCTGCATTCAGTACCAATATGCGGCCATGGTGAGTGCCGGCTTCCAGCACATATTGCCGGGCATGGCTGCGGCTTGCCGTTACAATGCTGCTCACCAGCGATCCCTTTCCCAATTTGCTCAGCGCAATGGCATCATCAAGATTGTCATACGGCATTAATGTACTCACCGGTCCAAAGGCTTCTACATCGTGCACAGCCGGACTTTGGAAGGGGTTTTGATTAAGCAATACCAACGGCGACATAAATGCGCCTTCCTCTGCATCGGCATCAACTACCGCGGTGCTATCCAGCGAGCCATAAATGATTTGAGATACGGCCAGCAGTTTTTGTACCTGTGCCTTTACCTCGCTGCGTTGGTCTGTACTGGCCAGGCTACCCATGCGCACGGTTTCATTGAGCGGATTGCCTATCACCGTTTGTGATAATGCCTTGCCTAAGGCTATCTGCACATCTTCTATTTTTTCTAAGGGAACGAGTATGCGACGCACGCCGGTACAGCGCTGTCCGGCTTTTAGTGTCATTTCCTTTCGTACTTCTTTAATAAACAAATCCCATTCCGGCATGCCGGGTACCACATCGGGGGCCAGCACCATACAATTCAGCGAATCGGCCTCCATGGTAAAGGGTACCGATTGGGCCAGCAGGTTGGCATGACTTTTTAGCTTGAGCCCGGTATAGGCGGAGCCTGTAAATGTCACAACGTCCTGGTAGCTCAGGTGGTTAAGTAAATCGCCTACTGATCCGCATATCAATTGCAGGCTGCCTTCGGGCAAAATGCCGCTGGCAATAATGCGACGCACCACCGCTTCAGTAAGGTAGCAGGTTACGGTAGCCGGTTTCACAATGGCCGGCATACCGGCCAGCAGGTTTACGGCTATTTTTTCGAGCATACCCCACACCGGAAAATTATAGGCATTTATATGTACGGCTACGCCTTCTTTAGGCACCAATAAATGCTGCCCTAAAAATGTACCGGCCTTTCCCAATACATGGTGTTCGCCATCCAGCGCATAAGTTTCATCCGGAAATTTTCGGCGCAGGCTGCTGTTGGCAAAAAGGTTGCCAATTCCGCCCTCAATATCCACCCAACTATCAGCGCGTGTGGCGCCTGTATGGTAGCTGATGCGGTAAAACTCATCGAGGTGATTGCGCAACTCGAGCGCAAGGGCTTTCAGCATCAATCCCCGTTGATGAAAAGTCATTTTGCGCAGCGCTGTATTGCCTTTTTGCCGTGCATATCGGGCTATTTCAGCAAAATCGAGGCCGGCGGATGATGCAGTGGCAATGGCCGCACCGGTAACGGCATGATGCAGGGTTTGGGTGGATTGGCTGCTGGAATACCATTCTCCGGCTACGTAACTTTTTATGGCTTGCATGCTTGAATTTGTGTGAAAAGATAGCGGTCAAAACTAACGCTTGTTAGTTAAATGCCGGCAGGACTAAATGATTTATGAAAGGTCATAAAATGACTGGCGCTATCCCCTTACATTCGTCGCTTTAGCGGGTATGCCAAAGTCATTAAAATGGATACTGTCTTTCATGGGGCTGATGCTTTTGGCCGCCATGCTGTTTCGGTTTGCCTGGGTACAATTGCTTGAGCCCGTAATGCCTTCGCAGCCGGGCCACCCGGTGCTTGCGGTAAAGGGCATGTTGATGGATCTGAAATTTATCAGCGTGGCAACCCTGGTGCTTTGGCTGCTGGGGCAGGTGCCAGGTCTTCATTTCTTTAAAACCCACGCAGGCAAGCATACCGGCCGCTGGCTCATGACGTTTTTTATATTGGTGCTGCTCGTTTGTCTGGCGCTAGATTTTGGTGCTTTATACGGCTATGGTAAGCATTTGAATACTAAAATTTTAGGTGGCTGGCTATCGGCCGATAAGCAACCGGATGATAAGCCCGGTATGCCCTTGCTGCCGTTGCTCATTGCAATTTCGCTGGCTACCTGGCTTAGCTATATGTTTTTTGGATGGTTGCACAAGATTTTTCAGAAAGGACACGTGCGGTCAAAGGGTGGTAGCCGTTTTTTTATGCAAACTGCCTTTGTGATGGCTTGCGTTATACTGCTTTTTGCCAATACGCTTTTTGGCCTAACGGGCAACGGCAATAAGGCGGCTGATTTTCTCGTGACCAACGTTTGGCAATCATTTTTTTCGGCACCCGAAAAAATGGCCCCCTGAAAAATCAGAGGGCCCCAATCAAACACACCAAACCAAAAATTTTCTGCTGTTAGCCTTTCTGCTGTTTATTATCGTAATCTTTTTTGGCTTTTTGGGCTTTCTCAAAATCGAGCACCACGCCGTTTATGCAGTAACGTAAACCTGTTGGGGGCGGGCCATCGTCGAACACATGCCCCAAATGACCTTTACAACGGCCGCACATCACTTCTTTGCGCACCATGCCATGGGTTCTGTCTTCTTCGTATATCACACTGGTTTTGCTGATAGGCTCGTAAAAGCTTGGCCAGCCGCATCCGCTTTCAAATTTTGTATCGCTTACAAACAGGGCGTTGCCGCAGGCTGCACAGTAATAGGTACCTTTTTCATCAAAACCCTCATACTTGCTGGTCCATGGGCGTTCAGTTCCTTTTTGCCGGCTTATATAATACACTTCCGGTGATAGTATTTTTTGCCAGTCCTGCTCAGGGAGCGATACTTTTCCGCTGTCGCTGCGGTTGTAAACGGGGTTATTTTCTTGCTTATTTTCTGTCATAGTCTTTTTTGCAATTTTATCACTTTGCTGTTGGCTGTATCCGCAACCTGCGGTGCCAAGCAGTAAGATAATTGTAATCATTTTCATCATACATAAAATTACTACTGAGGTGGGGGTATTGTTTGTCTTGTAGATGTCATAAGGCTGAAAGGCGATGTTAAAATAGCAGAACCCTATATTCGCAGCAAATCGATCAGCAACATGTATAATCTGATACTATTTGGCCCTCCGGGCAGCGGCAAAGGCACGCAAAGCGAATTGCTTATAAAACAATACGGATTTAAGCACCTGAGTACCGGCGATTTGTTGCGAAAAGAAATGAAAGAAGGGACCCCGCTGGGTATGCAAGCCAAAGGTTTGATAGCCGAGGGTAAACTGGTACCCGATGAAGTAGTTATCGGTATGATTCGCAGCGCAGTAGAGGCGCACCCCGATGTGCCCGGTTTTTTGTTTGATGGATTTCCCAGAACAATAGCACAGGCCGAAGCCCTTGATGCATTGTTAGCCGAAAAAGATGCAGCCATCAACAATGTGTTGTTCTTAAAAGTGAACCAGGAAGAACTGATAAAGCGACTGATTGGCCGTGCCGAAACGAGTGGCAGGCTGGACGATGCCGACCCCGAAGTGCAGCGCAAACGTCAGGAAGTATATACAAATGAAACGCTACCCGTTGCTGCTCACTATGCCAAAGCCGGGATAGTTAAGGATATTGATGGTGAGGGAAGTATTGACGACATATTTAACCGACTGGCTGCCGCCATTGGCAGCCTTGGTTAGGGTAAGCATGATGATATGGTCCAAAAAAAACCTTCGGTAAAATGCCGAAGGTTTTTTTGTCTTTAATCGATTAGTGCGCATCCTTGCAGAGGCCCACTATTTCATGAAAAACATCATGGAGGTCGGTAAGTTTTTTGGTAAGCTCAGCATCAGTGGCATTTTTCTTTACCATTTTGTCCAGCTCTTTGCTACCCTTCACCAACTTATCCAGCGAAGTTTGAATTTCCGGCTTATTGAATTCAGTTGGCGGCGTGCTTTTCTTCCAGGTTTTGGCGGCATTTACCATTTCACCGCTGCGCGATTTAATGGGCTCCAACTTGCC
>JAHEMO010000066.1 GCA_024643625.1 Chitinophagaceae bacterium | reverse complement strand
CATTGGCCCCCTGCTGACGTTACGCAAATTGGCTATTGCTGAAAATGACTGGACATTTATACAGCAGATGGCCAACTGGCAAATAATGTTGGGAGACATGGAATTGTTTTAACTATGGATATAGTAGTTGTCATAGCAGTAATCATTGCACTTGCCTACATGCAAATCAGTGTGTGGACCAAGTCGAATATTGAAACCAAGGCCGGCTTCTATTGGTCCATGTTTGCCATGCATTATGTGATTACGCTTGTTTACATGCTGTATGCTTTTGCAACGCGTTCCGATTCCTTTGAGTATTACGATCGCTCTGCAGAGGAAACTGATTGGTTTGTGTTTTGGGAAAGCGGTACGCTGTTTGTGCGTTTCCTTACCTGGCCTTTCAGTCACGCCATGGGGGCGAGTTTTATTTCCACCATGCTCATCTTTTCCTATTTCGGCTTCATGGCCTGTGGCTACTGGTACCTGGCCATCAAAGAAAATATAAGGTATTTGCCCACAGTGTGGTCTGGCATGACCTGGGCAGAGATTGTAATGCTGCTGCCGAATATTCACTTTTGGTCGGCAAGTATTGGCAAGGGTGCTATCATGTTTTTTGGAATAGCCATATACGCTTACGGTTTAAGCAGGTTCAATAAGCGAATTGTGTATATGGTAGTAGGCATGTTTCTAACCTATATGATACGTCCGCACTTAACATTGGTTATGGCCATGGGCACAGGCCTTGGTATAATGATGGCGGGCAAATCGCTGCCCTGGTATTTGCGCTTGCTGCTAACGCTAGTAGCTGCAGGATTTGCCGCTTACTTCTTTCAGGGTACAATAGAATTTACCGGGCTTGAGCAAAATCAACTCGATCGTTTTCTGGAACATCGCACCCAGGAGTTAGGTAAAGCAGATAGTGGCGTGGATATTAGTAATTATAGCCTGCCTATGAAACTGTTTACGTTTTGGTTCCGGCCATTATTTGTTGATGCACCCGGCGCGTTTGGATATATCGTGTCTTTTGAAAACCTCTTGTACATCTACATGCTTTTTATAATAGTAGGTAAAGGTTTTCGATCCTTTGCCGGCTGGAATGGATGGTATAAATCTTGTTTGTTCATTTTTATTCTTGCATCGATTATTCTGGCGCAGGTATCCGGTAATCTGGGAATAGCCATGCGGCAAAAGGCGCAGCTCATGCCATTGTTCTTTATTGCATTTTTAAAGGCGCAGGAGTATTTGTATGAAAGAGAAGCCGTAACCCCTCAGCAACTTGAGTATGCCTAAAGGTTGTTTCACTATATCATTGGATTTTGAATTGCATTGGGGCGTATTTGACAAGCGCGATCGTAAGATGCGTGAGCCTGTTTACCGCAATACGCTGGCGCTGATTCCCCGAATGCTGGATTTGTTTGCGGAACACGAAATTGGTGTTACATGGGCTACAGTGGGTAGCCTTTTTTGTGCCAATCGGGAGGAGTGGTATGCCAGCCAACCCGAACATTTGCCACAGTATGTACAGGAGAAGTATTCGCCTTATGTATTTGCTGAGCAACATGGTCTTGGTGATGATGTGCATTGGGCTCATTTTGCACCGGAAATGGTGAAACGTATTGCCGGCTATGCAGGGCAGGAGTTGGCCACGCATACTTTCAGCCATTACTATTGTCTTGAGCAGGGGCAAACCCTGGAGGCATTTTCGGCTGATCTTGCTGTGGTGCAAAAATTGGCACTTGAATTGACCGGCGCTACATTGAAGTCATTAGTATTTCCCCGCAATCAGTTTAATCACGATTACATGGCGGTATGTCATCAGCATGGTATTCAAATTATTCGCAGCAATCCCAATGTCTGGTTTTGGACGGGAATCGGCAACGATGATACCACGCTGCTGAGAAGACTATTCAGAACAGGAGATGTGTTTGTCCCTACAGGTCCGCGTTCGAGTTATGCGGCGGCTGCTATTACCATAAAGGAAGATGAGCCAATAGCGTTGCCGGCAAGTCGCTTGTTACGTCAATATGACGACCGCTATTCATTTACCAACGCTATAAGAATCAGTCGCATTAAAAGCGAAATGACAAAAGCTGCAAGGCTTGGTGAATACTATCATTTGTGGTGGCATCCTGAAAACTTTGGGGCCACTCCTGAAGCTTGCATGCTGGAACTGTCGCAATTGGTGCAACACTATACATGGCTGCGCAATGAGTATGGTATGCATTCTAAAACCATGGGCCAAATAGCAACAACTTTTATGGAAGGAGCAATTCGCTCTTAACCTATATATGAAGCTTATTCGCATTGTTACGGTTCCTATTTCCTTTAAGCACCTTATAAAAGGACAGGCCAAATATTTTGCGGCAAAGGGTTATGAAGTAATTCAGATTTCGGCTGATGGGCCTGAACTGCCGGATGTGAAGCAATACGAGCAGGTGCCGCATATGGAAGTGCCTTTTACGAGAAAAATTACGCCGTTTCAAGACTTTCGGTGTCTGCTTCAATTGGTCAGGATTTTTCGACTTGAGCAACCTGATATTGTGCATACACAAACACCCAAGGCCGGATTATTGGGCATGCTAGCTGCGCGGTTTTGTGGTGTGCCATTACGCATACATACAGTAGGGGGCATGCCTCTTATGGAAACCAAAGGGCTAAAGCGAATGCTGCTGATGCAGATAGAGCGATTAACTTATTTTGGTGCACACAAAGTGCTACCCAACTCTACAGTATTAGCTAATTGGATGGTGGAGCATAACATGATCAAAAGGGAAAAGCTTAAAGTATTGGGCGAGGGTAGTAGTAATGGCATAGATACTGTTCATTATTCATCCACAGCTATCGAAGCAACTAAAGATGCATTACGGCATCAAAATCATATTCCACCTGATGCATTTGTATTTGTGTTTGTAGGCCGCCTGGTGGCCGATAAAGGGATGAATGAATTGGCTTCGGCGTTTACCAGAATAGCCAATGAAAATAATAAAGCATGGCTGCTGTTGGTTGGTCCCTGGGAGCAGGAACTTGATCCCTTATCAGCGGATGTGATTCGTTTGTTTGAAACCCACCCTTATATCCGACTAACTGGCTACCAATCGGATGTAAGACCTTTTTTTAAAATGGCTGACTGCCTGGCATTCCCAAGTTATCGCGAAGGTTTCCCAAATGTGGTCATGCAGGCAGGCGCTATGGATTTGCCATTAATAGTAACCGATATTAATGGCTGCAACGAAATTGTAAAACAGGATTGGAACGGTATTGTTATTCCGCCTAAAAGTGCAGAACAGCTCTACCTTGCCATGCACCGGGTAATGACAGATATGCAACTGCAAAACCGGTTGAAATTGCAGGTAAGGGAAAGTATCGTAAGCCGCTACGATCAACAAAGATTGTGGCGCGCCATTGCAGAAGTTTATACGGCTTTGCCAAGCTAGCCGCGAGTATCTTGGCTAAGCATCCGGCTGCATTTTTGCAAATGCATATTGCAACAGTACGATGCCGGTAAACAATACAGGCGATACCAGTGTTTCGCCAACCGATTGTGCAAAGTGTCGCCATCCTTTTGGCAATCCCCCCATCCACCAATCTGCCAGGCCAAGCACAAGCAAAGTGGGTATCAGTATCACATGAAAAATATGCCACAGTTGTTTCATCCACAACGGGCGCAGATGCTGCAACAAAATACTTCCTAAGCCGTATACCAGCATAATGCTTATGAACAATACAACATGTTGTTGCTTTCTCGAAACGTTCTGCATCACAAGATTGCTAAGCGCTACCAGTTGATACGCTGAATACAAAAGGAACATTAGCAGTACACCCCACAAGGCTTTTTTTCGCGTCATGTAATGCTGCCTTTAGTGTTCGAAAAATACCGGATATACATTGTCCATAGCAGAAAAATGAATAGGTAGATGGTTAATGAAAAAAGATAGTGATGGGCAAAGTCAAAAAACGCCATGTTTTGCCCTGCTGCTATTTGTGTTAGCGCCATGGATCGCAAAACATTGACCAAATGAATGGCTACCATTCCAACCGGAATAAACCACAATTTGGTTTTCCATTGTCCGGGAAAGGCAATAATGAATCCTGCAAAAAGAATCATTAACTCTAACCCATTGCAATTGGGTACAATTGACAAAACCGGTTTATCATTCTTTCGTATTAATGCTTTGCTGCCTGCGTATAAAGTGGACTTGTTTTCGCGAAGACCATGCGTGGTAGAAATGGTTTTATAGCTATATGTCTTGTCGGCATAAAACAAGTTCATGCCCGAGCAGGTGTGGTTTGCAATGGCGTTCACCAATGGTCTGTCAGGCCATTGCATAGGTTGTAGCCAAATATGGTATAGCAATTTCCAAATCAAAAAAATCACTATACCAACCGCCAAAAAACGCTTCACCGGTTTGGGTATTTCAAACAGCATTTTTTTCATGTTGTGTACCATTGCGTTTGCTGTCAAAAGTAGGAGAATGCAAAATGTCGCTGTGGGGTTGCCCACCAGGACCCCTTATTTGAAATAATGTACAAAACATTTATTAAGCCGACTGGCGATTTTGTGGTGGCTTCAACTGCATTTGTGGTGTTGTTGCCATTGTTTTTACTGGCCGTGCTGGCCCTGGCAATTGTAAATAACGGCAGCGTATTTTTTTTGCAGCCTCGACCGGGATTGCGCGGCAATATTTTCAGGGTCATTAAGTTTAAAACGATGAATGACAAACGAGGGGCTGACGGCGAATTACTGCCCGATGCGCAAAGACTAACCACAGTAGGCCACTGGATAAGGCGACTTTCAATTGATGAAATACCACAATTGCTCAATGTTATAAAAGGTGATATGAGCCTTGTGGGGCCGCGGCCGTTACTGGTGGAATATTTGCCCTTGTACAACGCTCAGCAGGCACGCCGGCATTTGGTTAAGCCCGGCATTTCGGGTTGGGCACAGGTAAACGGGCGCAATGCCCTGAGTTGGGAGTCAAAGTTTGCGCTCGATGTTTGGTATGTGGATCATATTAGTTTCGCTTTAGATCTTAAGATAGTGGTGATGACCATTTTAAAGGTGTTTAAACAAGAAGGCATTAGCGCAGCGGGCGAAGCCACAATGCATAAATTCAAAGGATAATATGTTGTATCTGTATGGTGCCAGCGGGCACGGCATGGTAATTGCGGATATTGTAAGGTTGTTAGGATTTACCGCAATAGCCTACATTGACGATGCGGATAAAGGTGGTGCCTATAATGGCCTGCCATGCTATCAGCCAAATGAAATTGAGGTAGTTGACGAAGACAGGGTAATTGTTACTATAGGAAATAACCTTGTGCGCCGGAAGGTGGCTTTGCAATTGGGCTGTTCTCCCTTAACAGCCATACACCCGCGGGCCATAGTAGCCGGGGATGTACAAATAGCCCAGGGATCTGTTGTTATGGCCGGTGCGGTTGTAAACAGTGGTTCTGTGATTGGCGGTCACTCCATTGTTAATACAGGGGCTGTGGTAGACCACGAGTGTAATATTGGTGATTTTGTACATATTTCACCTAATGCAACACTTTGCGGGCAAGTAGTGGTTGAAGATAGTGCGTGGGTTGGTGCTGGTGCAGTTATTTTACCCGGCATCAGAATTGGACAAGGATCGATAGTTGGGGCAGGGGCTGTGGTAGTTAAAAATGTTGAATCTGGCACGACCGTTATGGGCAATCCGGCACGGGCAAGGTTAAACAAAACAGGGGAATAACTCCCCATTCTGTCTGTTTTAGGGCTTGTAGATGCCAAAATGCTAATCATCTGCCGGTCAACTGATATCTTCGTCAGGATTTAAACCCTGCCCACTAAATAATTTCTATTTAGCACATGAGCAATACACCAAAAATATGGCTGTCAAAGCCACATATGGGGTCCGATGAGCTACGGTTGGTTACCGAAGCATTTGCCTCCAACTGGATAGCCCCTCAAGGTCCAGCCATCCGCGATTTCGAGAAAGGACTGGAACAAGCCACCGGTGTACGTCATGCCGTTGCTATGGCAAGCGGTACGGCGGCCATTCATATCGGTCTATTACTCTTGGGCGTTGGTCCCAGGGATATTGTAATCTGCCAATCTAACACTTTCGTTGCTACGGCCAACCCGGTAGTTTACCTTGGTGCTACCCCGGTGTTTGTAGATTCTGAGCCATACAGTTGGAACATGGATCCTGAAAAACTGAAGGAAGCCATTGCCGATCTTCAGCAAAAAGGATTGGAAAGCCGCATTAAAGCCATTATGCCTGTGCATTTGTATGGTATGCCGGCCAATATGGAGGAGATACTGCGCATCGCCAGCCAGTACGATATTCCGGTTATTGAAGACGCTGCAGAGGCCCTAGGCAGTAGCTATAACGGCATTGGTTGCGGCGCCTTGGGCGATATTGGCGTTTTGAGTTTTAATGGGAATAAAATAATTACCTCCAGCGGTGGAGGCGCCCTGCTTACCAACAATGTGCATCAAAGCGATAAAGCCCATTTTTTAATAACGCAGGCACGTGATGCAGCCCTTCATTATCAGCATTCTGAGTTGGGATTTAACTACCGCCTTAGCAATGTAAGTGCCAGCATAGGGGTAGGGCAAATGATGGTGTTGGCCGAACGGGTAGAACAACGCCGGCAAAATTTCAGGCGATACCAGCAGTACTTTGCCAAATGGAGCGATGCCGGTTTGCAGCTTAAGTTTCAGGACGAAGCCCCCAAGTCTTTCAGCAACAGATGGCTTACGTCCATTTTGGTTGATCCCGAAAAATGCAACGGACTTACGGCAAGCGAATTGCTGCATGCCTTTAGCCGGGAGAATATTGAATCGAGGCCGCTGTGGAAGCCCATGCACTTGCAGCCGCTGTACAGAAAATCGCCCTTTTACGGCAGCATTGTGTCGGAGCAGCTATTTTCTCAGGGTCTTTGTTTACCATCGGGCTCAAACCTTACGGAGGAAGAATTCAGCCGCATATTTAGTGTTCTTGATAATGTTTTTTCAGCCTTTCGCAACAAGGTTCATGCTTTTGCCAGCTAGATAAATCAATACAAAAATTTTTTGCTACCCGCCACTTGTTGGCGGGTTTTTTTATTTGTTTATCCGGCTAGAATAAGGGCAAAAGAAAAAGCTGTTTCAAGTTGAAACAGCTTTTGTGCCCAGAACAGGAATCGAACCTGCACTTCCTTGCGAAAACCAGATTTTGAGTCTAGCGCGTCTACCAATTCCGCCATCTGGGCCCGGTGTCCCTATCGCAAACAGGGGCTGCGAAAGTAAGTGCCTCACCTTAATTAGCCAATAAGCGATCGATATATTTTTTCTGATAGTAGTAAGCTTTTAACAAGCTTAGTTCCGCCGGACCAAAGTTGTCGCCTACGGGGTTTTGCAGCAATGTTTCTACAGGTTGCCTAATGGTTTCCAATAGTGCCATGCTTTGCTTGGTGAGTGCTCCGGCATCGGTCTCTTCCAATTTCATTTCGCTTAATTCCATCACTTCCATCAGAAAACCGGGGTCGAGCTGATACTTCTCTTCTTCTTCAATAAAGTTGTGCAACTGCAGCACATATTTTATGCATGCATCCTCTTGTTGCAAAATCTTAAGGGCCTGATTTACCTGTGTACTCAGCAGCATGGCCTCCGCTTGCTTCCCGGCGTCGGCCTGCCCATAATAGTCAGGGTGGTATTGCTTTTGCAGCTTTATATACTTGCGTTGCAACTCATCTTTCTTAAAGTTGAAAGCAGGTGCTACGCCAAAAAGTTCAAAATGCGTCATACAATGGATTACAATTATGCCCTGTTACAAATACAGGTAATAGGCCTGTAAATAGTGTACAAATAAAGCATCATATTGGTTAGCGGCGTCGTAAACCGTGATGCGGGTGGGCAGATTTGATATTGGATGAGCCCTTTGTTCTTTTCTGCACAACCTTACTATCATGCGCATGGAGGCCTTGCCGGGCCTGGGATAAATATCAATAATGTTGGCTGCTACAAAACCATAAAGACTGGCTTCGTTAATTAGTGCCTGCTTTCGATAGGCGGGTAACAGTAACCAGGCTTCGCCGTTTGTTTGTAACAGTTTGTGAAGCAATACAATCAGATTATGGAGTGTAAGTCCGGTATCATGATGGGCCAGATTTTTTTTGCCCAGCGGGCCCTGCAATTGGTTTTCGTAAAACGGAGGATTGGCAATAATAAAAGGGTATAGCCGCGGAAAAGAATAATGCATCGCATCGCCACTAACCACTGTTATACGCTGGCTCCATGGCGAATGTGCTACGTTTATAGCAGCTTGCTTGGCGGCATCGGCATCCAACTCAATAGCCTCGAACCTTGCTTCCGCATGCTGCTGCGCCAACATAAGACTTAATAAACCGGTTCCGGTGCCAATATCAAGCACTTCAGTATTTGCTGTAATACATCCATGGGCCGCCACTACCGCACCAAACAGGCAAGCGTCGGTAGTTACTTTCATGGCAGTACGGTCCTGCTGAATGATAAATTTTTTGAAAGCAAAACTTGACATGCTATTGGGCGACTATAAGAAAATAAAAATGCTGGTGCTACCAGGCTGCTCTTGCTTCGGGGCTTATGCTTAACGACGCCAATTCACCGGCCTGAAGTTTATGCCAACCGGTCAGGGCTATCATGGCTGCATTATCTGTGCAATAGGTAAAGGAAGGAATATGGGCATCCCAACCGCGAAGTTTTGCTAATTGCATAAAGCCATGCCGCAAACCAGAATTTGCACTAACACCACCGGCCAAACAAACACGGCTTATGCCGGTTAGCTCCACAGCACGTTCGAGTTTTTTTAGCAATATACCTACAATCCGCGCCTGTATAGAAGCGCATAAGTTGGGTAAATTTTCGGTTATATAATCCGGTTGTTCGCGCTGCATTTTTTGCACATGGTATAGTACCGAAGTTTTCAGTCCGCTAAAGGAAAAATTCAATCCATCTACTTGTGGTTCAGCCACGGCAATAAGGGGCTGCCCCTGTTGCGCATATTGATCGATGAGTGGCCCGCCGGGGTAGGGAAGCCCCAATATCTTCGCCGTTTTGTCAAATGCTTCCCCCGCAGCATCGTCAAACGTTTCGCCTAGCAATTCCATTTTTGTGGCACTATGCGCCAATACAATTTGCGTGTGGCCACCGCTGACGGTAAGGCACAAAAATGGAAAAGCAAGATTAGGCCGCTCAATAAGATTGGCCAGTACATGGGCCTGCATATGATGAACTGCAATCAACGGAATATTAAGGGATAGCGCCAAGGACTTGGCAAAGCAGGTTCCTACCAACAGTGCGCCAATCAATCCCGGACTTTGCGTAAAAGCAACGGCCGACAAGTCATTTTTTCCTACGCCAGCTTCTTGAAGCGCTTTTACCACCACAGGCATAATTTGCTGCATATGGGCTCGGCTTGCCAGTTCGGGCACCACACCACCGTATTGTTGGTGAATGGCCTGCGTGGCTATCACATTACTTACTATACTTCCATTTATGCAAACGGCGGCAGCAGTTTCGTCGCAGGAAGATTCAATGCCAAGAATGATGGACATGGGCGCAAAATACTATAGTAGCCCAAATAGCCATCAGCAATTAACGCCGGGTTGAGTGTGTTTTTCACCCAAAGAAATTACTTGCTGCGAATAGCTACTACCGGATCCATGCGGGCCGCGGTATACGCCGGAATGATGCCGGCAAGCAAGCCTACCACTATGCTAATGGTTAGTCCTGTAATGATGGTGCCCATTGATACAAAAACCTTAAAAGGCAATACCGCATTGAGCGCCAGCGTAATCAGATACACCAAAAACAAGCCTATAAGACCACCGAAAAGGCAGAGGAATGAGGACTCCAGCAGGAACTCCGTCATGATATAACTCTTTTTGGCGCCTACCGCCTTTTTCAAACCAATTTGCGATGTACGCTCCCGAACGGTGACAAACATAATATTGGCAATGCCGAATAAACCCACTATCAAACTAAACCCACCAATAATGCCGCCTCCAAGGTTAACGCTGCCAAAAAATGTATTGAGCTGATCGCGGTTTGCATTCACATCATTCAAGGCAAAATTGTCCTCTTCGGCAGGGCGTAGTTTGCGCACGCTGCGCATAATGCCCTGCAGTTCGCCTTTTAGGTCGTCTACATTCACACCGTCTTTTCCTTTTACCAGCAAGAATTTGTCGCTCCTCCGGATATCAATTACCTGACGGGCAAACTGAAAAGGAACGATAATGATGTTGTCAAGATCCCAGCCGCCCACCAAACTTGCGCCCTGTTTTTTTACCACTCCTACTATTTGCGCGTTGCGTTTAGCCAGTGTAATGGTTTTTCCCACGGCCCTTTCGGGGCTGCCAAAAAGCTTAAGTGCATTTTCGTGACCCATAACTACCGTTGGGTTGCCGTTGGCAAACTCAGTGCCATTAATATACCGGCCAAATTCAATCTCAATTTCCTGAATTGCGCTAAAGTCTTCGGTTGCTCCATACCAGTTTACACTGGTTAGCAGGTCATCCTTGTATTCAATGGAGCCATTGCCAGCTAAAATAAAGGCTACCGCACCGGCATAACTGGAGCGGGTTTTTATGGGGGATAACTCTTCGTAGCGCGGGTCGGGCCTTTTCATGTATTTCCACCATGGAAAATCGTTGCCGCCACCCCAGGGCCATTTTTGAACATAAATAGTATTGTTCCCCAGTTTCTGAATACCGCTTTCCACGTCCTTTTGAAAGCTTTGAACCGTAGCCAAAACACCAATAATGCAGAAAATACCGATAGTAATGCCGAATAATGACAAAAAGCTGCGCGTACGATTGTTCTTTACTTCATTCAGCGCCATTTTCAGGCTATGCCATACTACCTGAATACTTTTTCTCATGGCACAAAAATATCGGTATGGCAGTTTATTTCATGGCAATTATGATGAATGGACAAATTACTGTGACAGTAGCTCGGCATGATGTTGAATGCCTTGTTTAGCTTCCCTGGCACTCAATCTGCCATGTTTTCGACAAGATGCAGCACTACACTTAATGATTTGCAAAACCAGTGATTATGGCCAGCTTTCAACCAACAGCATGGGTTTTATCGTGTTTTAGTGTTCTAATTGCATGAATATCAATTTTATCCGATTGCGTAAATAGTTACTTTTGCCGCGCTCCAAAACAGTTGGGTGCCATTGATAAACCATAGGATTTATGACCTGGAAACAAGCATTTACTTCAAGCATCGGGAAAAAAGTTGTGATGGCCCTTACGGGTATTTTTCTCATAACATTTCTAATAGTTCATGTGGGCATCAATGCCTGCATATTCGCTGACCTTTTTAATCCTGCCGATGACGGCGCCATGTTTAATAAGGCAGCTCATTTTATGGGTAGCACGGTGGTCATCAGGATAATGGAAGTGGGCTTATTCCTTGGGTTTTTCCTTCACATTATTCAAGGATTAATGTTGGAGGCCGCTAACAGAAGCAAGCGCAAAAAGGGCTATGCTGTGGATCTGGGAAATAAAGGCAGCAAATGGTACAGCCGTGCTATGGGCCTTTTGGGTACGCTGCTACTGATATTTCTGGTATTGCATTGGTTCCATTTTTGGGTGCCTGCTCGCTTTACCGGTCACAATGCGCTTACCGACATAAACCTTGGTGGCACTGAAATGCATAATATGTTTAATCTGATGCAGTTTACATTTAGCCAACTATGGGTGGTTATTGTTTATGTATTGGCTTGTATTTCGCTGGCCTACCATTTGCTCCATGGCTTTCAGAGTGCCTTCCGCACCATGGGAGTTCATAACAAACGTTGGATGGCGCTGGTGCAATCGGTTGGTATTGGTTATTCCATTTTAGTTCCGCTGTTGTTTGCGCTTATGCCCATAGCCATGTATTTGGGATGGATAGGCGCTAACTAACGTTGAAGCTAAGCAAAGGAATGTATGCCGCTGCGCTAACATTTAGCCTGAATGAACCAACAGTGGCAGACATTGCAGTAATAGAACTTATTAAACTTTCGATATGCTGAACGCAAAAGTTCCTGCGGGACCGCTGGAAAACAAATGGAAGAATTATAAAAGCACTTGTAAGTTGGTGAATCCCGCCAATAAGCGAAAGCTTGAAATTGTAGTGGTAGGTACCGGCCTTGCTGGTGCAAGCGCAGCGGCATCATTGGCCGAGTTGGGGTACAAGGTAAAGGCATTCTGTTTTCAGGATAGTCCGCGTCGTGCGCATTCTATTGCAGCGCAGGGAGGCATTAATGCAGCTAAGAACTATCAAAACGATGGCGACAGCGTTTATCGTTTGTTTTATGATACCATCAAAGGTGGTGACTACCGTGCCCGCGAAGGCAACGTGCATCGCTTGTCGGAAGTTAGTGGTGCGATTATAGACCAATGCGTGGCACAGGGTGTTCCCTTTGCCCGTGAATATGGCGGCCTATTAAGCAACCGCTCATTTGGTGGCACACAGGTGCAGCGTACATTTTACGCAGCCGGCCAAACAGGGCAGCAATTATTGTTGGGTGCCTACAGCGCATTGGAACGTCAGGTAGCACTAGGCAATGTAGACATGTATACCCGCCACGAAATGCTTGATGTAGTGGTAATAGATGGTAAAGCCCGAGGCATTATAGCACGGGATTTGGTAAGCGGCGAATTGGAAAGACATTTTGGTCATGCTGTGTTGCTTTGCAGTGGCGGCTATGGCAATGTGTTTTACCTGAGTACTAATGCAATGGGTAGCAACGTAACTGCTGCATGGAAGGCCCACAAGAAAGGTGCTTTTTTTGGGAACCCATGTTTTACGCAAATACATCCTACCTGCATACCGGTAAGCGGCGATCATCAGAGCAAACTCACGCTCATGAGCGAATCCTTGCGCAACGATGGTCGTATTTGGGTACCCAAAAAGCAGGGCGATAACCGCAGGCCCAACGAAATACCCGAGGAAGAAAGAGATTATTATCTGGAAAGAAGGTACCCTGCATTTGGCAACCTTGTACCCCGCGATGTGGCCAGCCGGGCGGCTAAGGAGCGCTGCGATGCAGGCTATGGAGTTGGCAGCAGCAAGCAGGCCGTGTATCTTGACTATGCAGATGCTATAGTGCGCTATGGAAAAATTGAAGCTAACAAACAAGGCAATAGCAATGCCCCTCAGGCAGATATTATTGCCATGGGTAAAGAAGTAGTGAAAGAGAAATATGGCAATCTCTTTGACATGTACGAAAAGATTACCGGCGAAAATCCTTACGAGCAACCCATGCGTATTTACCCGGCCGTTCACTATACCATGGGTGGGCTGTGGGTGGATTATGAACTGATGACGAATGTACCTGGCTTGTATGCCTTAGGTGAAGCCAACTTTAGCGACCATGGCGCAAACCGTTTGGGTGCTTCAGCCCTCATGCAAGGACTTGCAGATGGATACTTTGTAATTCCTTACACCATTGGCAATTTCCTGTCCGACGAAATTCATACCAAGCCCATACCAACCGATCATGCTGCATTTGTGGAAGCAGAACAGCAGGTGGCTGAACGCATCAACAAATTGATGAGCATAAGCGGAACCAAAACTGTTGAGAGTTTTCATAAACGTCTTGGCAAGATCATGTGGGACAAATGCGGAATGGCCCGCAGCGAACAGGGATTAAAGCAAGCTATTGCTGAAATTCAGGCGTTGAAGAAGGAATTTTGGAGCGATGTAAAAATACCGGGAAAAGTAGCCGAGATGAATCCGGAACTGGATAAAGCAAACCGGGTGGCTGACTTCATTGAACTTGGAGAATTAATGTGCATGGATGCGCTTGATCGTAACGAAAGTTGCGGTGGACATTTTAGGGAAGAAAGCCAAACGCCAGAAGGTGAAGCCCTTCGCGATGATGCCAACTATATGTATGTATCGGCCTGGGAATACGGTGGAGAACACAAGTGGAATCTGCATAAAGAAGTATTGGATTATGAAGTAGTAAAACCAACCCAACGGAGCTACAAATAGCAGCCTCTATTTAAAAATTGTAAAAGGTAATTATGGAACATTACGAAATGAACCTGACTTTGAAAGTATGGCGCCAACCGAATCAGGGGAGTGCCGGCAGGTTCGAAAGCTATCAGGTAAAAGACATTTCCTCAGAAATGAGTTTTTTGGAAATGCTTGATGTACTGAATGAGGAGTTGATTGCCGAAGGCAAAGATCCCATTGCTTTTGACCATGATTGCCGAGAAGGTATTTGTGGTGCTTGTTCGATGTATATCAATGGGCGTCCGCATGGCCCATGGGAATTAAATACTACCTGCCAGTTGCACATGCGTGCGTACAAAAACGGTGACACCATAACCATTGAGCCATGGCGCGCCAATGCCTTCCCCGTTATTAAAGATTTGATGGTAGACCGAACCGCTTTTGATCGCATTATTGAAGCCGGAGGCTATATAAGCGTAAATACAGGTAATGCACAGGATGCCAATGCCCTGCCTATTGAAAAGGATAAAGCCGATGCGGCTTTTATGGCGGCGGCTTGTATTGGTTGTGGTGCCTGCGTTGCAGCCTGCAAAAACAGTTCAGCCATGCTATTTACCTCTGCCAAGGTATCACAACTTTCGCTGCTGCCACAAGGTGAGCC
>JAHEMO010000304.1 GCA_024643625.1 Chitinophagaceae bacterium | reverse complement strand
TAAGGAATCCAGATATTCTTTACCTGCGTGCAGCGTTGCAAAAACTGTTCGCCTTCGCCTTGTGCTGCGTCAAGCCAGTTACGCTGCTTGCCATAATTTACCCAGGTGCGCTTCATGTTTTCGGCAGCAGCATGTTCTATGCGCTTGCTGCCTTCGGCTGTGCCAAAATACCATAGGCCATCTATATCATCATGCAAGGCCAGGGTGTCGGCAAGCTCGCTTTGCTTGCCCGTAATAATGTTGATGACGCCACCCGGCACATCAGAAGTATCTATTACCTGGTACAGGTCGGTAGCACTAAGGGGTGCGCTTTCCAAAAAACTTGATTTATTGTTTGGGAGCCCTATTTTAGCCGCTTTCAAATTTGTTCAAAATCCTATGCGATTCTTTTTATCTGGTTTATTATTACTGAGCTTTTGTCAATTGGAGGCCCAGCCTGTTGTCCAGTCGTTCACGCCTACTTCGGGTTCTGCCGATTCAATCATTAGTATCTCAGGTAAATTTTTTACAGGAACAACGGCAGTTCAGTTTGGACAATTGCAAGCTCGTTCTTTTACAGTATTGAATGATTCAACGATTAGTGCAGTAGTTGATGTCGGTTATACGGGGAATATTCGCGTGTATAATCCAAATGGCTTTGGTGTCAGTCCGGGAATTTTTACCTACCTCCGCAAGCCTCCAGTTATAACCGATTTATCAGCTGTCCAGGGAAAGGCAGGTGATGTAATCCAAATTACCGGTCAAAATTTTGACGCTGACACAGGCAAGATCATTGTAAAATTTGGTGCAGGCATAGCTCAAGTAGTTGCCGCTTCACCAACTACATTAACAGCAATAATACCCGATAACACTACGCATGATTTTGTAAGCGTTATACGCAATTCCGGGACCGGATATTCGCCCGTACCGTTTTCACTAACTTTTAATGGTAGTGCTGGCTTCTTCTCAGCTAATACCTTTATGCAAGTGTTAGAGCGCTCAACCGGTTACGGACCATCTTCTTTGGCTGTTGCTGACATAAAAAAAGACAAGCGTTCGGATCTTGCCGTGGTAAATTCATTGTCCGGGCAGATATCATTTTACAATAACAAGACCACGAATGATATTGAATTTGATAATGCCATCACCCGAAATCTCACTGTTGGTGCTCAGGGAATTGAAGCTACTGACTTTGGCAGTTTAGGTAATGCTGACTTTTTGGTGGGGAATACCACAGCCAATGGCATATTCCGTGCGCAATACATTGAAATGGGCCCTAATGCACCATATTTTGCTGGCAATGTTCCCCTGCCTACCAAGACTTTTGCGTCGCAAACAAATGACTTAAATAATGATGGCACATTGGATTGGGTTGTTATAGGAAGGCAGTCCGGGGCAAACGGCGTGGTGCGTGTTCTAAGAAATGAGAGTGCAGGCAACTTTGGAAGTTTTCAAAACTTAATCGGACTTAGTACCCACCAGTTTCCTAGTGACTTATTGCTCGCCGACCTTGACAATGACAGGAAACCGGAAATCATGGTATCAGACTCAGTAAATGGCCTGGCTATCTTTCGAAATATTTCTACAGCTACTATAGCTTTTGAAACAACCATGACAAGTGTATTGGGCAACACCAATATACAAGCCATTACCGCGGTAGACTTTAATAAAGATGGGAAAATAGATATCCTGGCGGTGGGAAAAAATAATAATCTCCGTCTTTTTCTTAACACCACACCAACCGGCGGCTCCATTTCATTTACGGTTCACGAAATCAGTATACCATCCACTGGTTTTGACCTTGCGGTGGCCGATATTGATGGCGATGGCAATCTGGATGTATGCACCTTTTCCTACTCCAACCAGTTGACTTTGTTGCATGGCAACGGACAAATACCATCGCTGTTTGATTCGCATTATGTTTTAACGGTAAGCCATGATGTGCGGGATTTGGTTTTTGCCGACCTGGATAATGATAGTAAACCCGAAATGATTACAGCATCTTATGAGCAAAGCAAAATATTCGTGTACCGAAATCAGGTAGGTGAGGCTGTGAAGTTTGCTTTATGTTCGGGACAACAAGGCAGCCTAACGGGCGATGTGACCGGCAGCAATTATCAGTGGCAGCTAAATACCGGAAGCGGTTATGTAAATATTACTGACGATGTGTTTTACGGAGGTTCCAATTCACAAACACTCACGCTAAAACAAACACAAGGTAGTTGGTACGGATACAAATACCGCTTGATTGCTGATGCTAAAACGAGCAACGAGTACGTCTTGAAATTTGAAAATACCTTCACTCCGGCGGGTTACAACGAATGGGATAACTTGAATTATTGGAGTTGCGGCACCGCGCCTGATGAACACACAGATGTAATTGTGACTGGTGGCACATTGATTGTAAATACTAATGCAATCATCCGAAGCTTAAAGGTCAGTCAAGGTGCGCAAATTGTGATAGCAACTGGCGCTTCGCTAACGGTGTTACATTAACAGTAGTGTATAACAGCATATCATCAAGCTTTGCGAAAACTAATGTAGCCCCAATAAGGAAATGCTGTCGAATAATTTAATCTGGCATTGACATCTTTGTTTTATGCCACGCTATAAATGCCATCCGTGAAGATTGATGAAAGGGTGTTGACGATTTTTTTTATCATGTTTCAGACTTATGGGGGATGCAATAATGCATTGTATGAATCAAATTGAAAGGTCGCCACACTTGTCTGATGAGTTCTGGTAAAACCCTGTCGGCAACTTGAAGGTAAATAATGCCTACGCTACATACCTACTCTCCGTAAGGAATCCAGATATTTTTTATCTGCGTGCAGCGTTGCAAAAACTGTTCGCCTTCGCCCTGTGTTGCGTCAAGCCAGTTACGTTGCTTGCCATAATTTACCCAGGTACGCTTCATATTTTCAGCAGCAGCATGTTCTATGCGTTTGCTTCCTTCGGCGGTGCCGAAATACCATAGGCCATCGATATCGTCATGCAAGGCCAGCGTATCGGCAAGCTCGCTTTGCTTGCCAGTAATAATGTTGATGACGCCTCCCGGAACATCAGAAGTATCTATTACCTGGTACAGGTCTGTAGCACTAAGCGGCGCAGATTCTGAAGGAATTACAATAACCCGGTTGCCCATGGCAATGGCCGGTATGACGGTGGATATAAAACCGAGCAGCGGGGCATGGTCGGGGCATACAATCCCCATTACGCCAAGCGGTTCCGGCATGGCCAGGGTTACATTGCGACTTGTGGTATGGTGCACATGGCCATCGTATTTATCGGCATAAGCAGCATAGTAGTACATACGTTGTATAGATGCATCTACTTCTTTTACCGCATCGCCTTTGGCAATGGCCATTTGGGTCAGCCGTTTTACAAATTCATCTTTGCGGGTGTATAAATTTTCGGCGAGGTAATACAATACTTGCGCTCTTGCGTGTCCTGTCATGGCCGTCCAGCCTTCGGCGGCATGTGCAGCCTCCGCCGCATTGCGGATGTCTTTGCGGTTGCCTTCGCCTACTTCGCCAATCAGTTTGCCTGAGGCACCGTATACCGGCAGCGTATAGCCGCCATCGGGCCGCGCCTGCTTGCCGCCAATGTATAGCTTAGTGGTACGGTCTATGTCGGGTATGGCTACAGCGGTTGTGGTTTTTTTAGGTGCGGCTTTTGCAACCGTAGCTTTTGGTAAAACCAAGGCATCATCGGCTTTCAGCTTCACATATTCCATCAGGCCTTCGCGGCCACCTTCGCGGCCAAATCCCGATTCGCGATAGCCGCCAAAACCCGAAGCCGCATCAAACACATTCGTGCAGTTGATCCATACCGTACCGGCTTTAATTTTTGGTGCCATGTCCAGTGCCAGATTTATGTTTT
>JAHEMO010000303.1 GCA_024643625.1 Chitinophagaceae bacterium | reverse complement strand
TAGCAAGAGGACTGAGCATTAATACCAGTATTGGTCGTTATTACAAAATAGCGCCCTATACCATTTTGGGTTATGAGGAAAATGGCGTTGCCATCAATAAAGACATGCCTTACATACAAAGCGACCACCTGGTTGCGGGCATTGAATACACGCCCACCAATGCTACCCGTATTACGCTCGAAGGCTTTAGAAAATGGTACGACAACTACCCCGTAAGCCAGCGCCGCGATATCAGCATGGCCAACCTTGGTGGCGATTTTGGCGTGTTTGGTAACGAACCGGTACTTGGCGTGGGCCGTGGCCGTACCTACGGTATTGAGTTTACGGCGCAGCAGCAACTGGTGAAAAATGTGTATGGGATACTCGCTTACACCTGGTACTACAGCGAGTTTACCGCCACCGACCGCGATAAATTTTTGCCCTCAGGCTGGGACAACCGCCATTTGGTAAGCTTTACCGGCGGCTATAAATTTCCCCGCAACTGGGAGGTAGGCATTCGCTTCCGCTATCAGGGGCAGGCACCTTCCACACCTTACGACGAATTTGCTTCGCTGGAAAATTATCCTTTCCTCGGACAGGGGGTGCTGGATGACCGGCGCATCAATTCGCTGCGGCTGAGGGCTTTTAATGCCATGGATTTGCGGGTAGATAAAAAATGGAATTTTCAGCGTTGGAGCCTCAACCTGTTTTTAGATGTACAGAATCTGTACAATAGCCTCAATCCTACGCAAGCCAGTTTTACCCTCAGGCGCAATGCTGATGGAAGCATTGCCACGAGTGATGGCAGTCCCTATAATCCCGGTGAGTATGGCAACCCTGCTGCGCCCAATAACCGCCAAAACGCTATACCCGTTATTCTGGGATCAGATAGCGGCAGCCGTCTGCCGAGTATGGGATTTGTGGTAAGCTTTTAGCGATGTAACCCAGGTGTAAGAGCTGACAATCTTGCCTGCGCAGGCATTAGTATGTTATGTCCACAACTTTTTGGTTGCGGAGTTCCTGCATATTGGGAGGCACAGACAGCAGTATTTCATCTTTTACAGCTTCCAGCAACCTGATTTTGATATGATGGCGATGGGTAACAAGGCTTACCTGCCTCACCGGGCATGGGCTTTGAAATCGTTTGACCAACTGCCTTTTTTCCGGTGGAAATTCCATAACTGCCAGTTCGGGTAAAATGGTAATGCCATCGCTGTTTTCTACCATGCGCCGCAGTGTTTCCATATTGCCCGTTTCGTACCGAAAATGATATTCGCTGCTTTTGCGCAGCTCACAGAGGTTGAGCACCTGCGACCGAAAGCAATGACCCTCCTCCAGCAGCCAAAGTTTATCGGGGTCAATATCGTCTGCCAGTACAAAATCCTTTTGCGCCAGCACATTATTGGGGGATACATAGGCAAAAAGCTCCTCATAAAACAGTACCTGTTCGGCTATGGAACCATCCTTGAGCGGCGTAACCACCAGACCACAATCGAGGCGGTTGTTCTTCAATTCATATACCACGTCCTCCGTTATCAGCTCTTTTACCACCAGCTGCAGCTGCGGATATTTTTGCCGGAAGGCCTTGTATAAGGGCGGCAGCAGGTATGGTGCCAGGGTGGGAATAATGCCTACCCGCAGTTCGCCGGAAAGTGTATCCTGCTGTTCATTTATCAATTGGCGGATAACGCCTGCTTCGCGCAAAGTGGTGCGGGCCTGTGCAATGATGTCCACCCCGATAGCCGTAGGTATAACCGGCTGTTTGGTGCGGTCGAATATTTTAACCCCCAGCTCATCTTCCAGCTTTTGAATTTGCATGCTCAGCGTGGGTTGGGTAACAAAACAGCTTTCGGCAGCGGCTGCAAAATGCCTTGTATCGTCCAACGAAATGATATAGGACAACTGGGTTAACGTCATAGAGCAAATTTATATGAATATAAAAACAATCAATTTGATTTATTATGTTGAAGCGATACCTTTACCGTCCTCAGAAATATGCGCTTCATATTTCATTGCTTATCATAAAAAAATACCTGAATAATGGAACAAAGTACTACAACCAATGGCGCATCGTACACCGTAAATGGTGATGCCAAATGCCCCTTTCAAGGTGGTGCCATGAGCAAAGTAGCCGGTGGCGGCACCCGCAACACCGATTGGTGGCCCGATCAATTGAAACTGAATGTTTTACGGCAAAACAGCAGCCGCTCCAATCCTATGGATCCGCAGTTTGACTATGCCGAAGCTTTTAAAAACCTGGACTATGAAGGGCTGAAAAAAGACCTTCATGCCCTTATGACCGATTCGCAGGATTGGTGGCCGGCCGATTTTGGCCATTACGGTCCGCTGTTTATCCGTATGGCCTGGCACAGTGCGGGTACCTACCGCGTAGGCGATGGCCGCGGCGGCGGTGGCAGGGGCCAACAGCGTTTTGCCCCGCTTAACAGCTGGCCCGACAACGTAAGCCTGGATAAGGCCCGCAGACTACTGTGGCCCATCAAACAGCAATATGGCAGTAGCATAAGCTGGGCCGACCTGATGATTCTGGCCGGTAATGTGGCGCTGGAAAGCATGGGCTTCAAAACTTTCGGTTTTGCCGGTGGCAGGGCCGATGTGTGGGAAGCCGATGAGGATGTGTATTGGGGAACGGAGCGGGAATGGCTTGGTGGTAATATACGCTATGCGCATGGCTCCAATGGGGCAGCTAAAAATGGCGGCGTAGTGGCCTCCAACGACGATGCGGATGGCCAACAGCATAGCCGCAACCTCGAAAATCCGCTTGCCGCGGTACAGATGGGACTCATCTATGTAAATCCCGAAGGCCCCGATGGTAACCCCGATCCCCTAGCTTCTGCCAAAGACATACGCGACACTTTCGGCCGCATGGCCATGAACGACGAAGAAACCGTAGCGCTTATTGCCGGCGGACATACGTTTGGCAAAACCCACGGTGCTGCCACGGCCGACCATGTAGGCAAGGAACCTGAAGCAGCCGGCATGGCCTCACAAGGCTTTGGCTGGGCCAATTCATTTGGCTCCGGCGTAGCTGCAGATGCCATTACCAGCGGATTGGAAGTAACCTGGACTACCACCCCCACCCAGTGGAGCAATAACTTTTTTGAGAACCTCTTTAAGTACGAATGGGAACTGACCAAGAGCCCCGGTGGCGCACACCAATGGGTGGCAAAGGATGCGGACGATATTATTCCGCATGCCTTTGACAGCAGCCGCAAGCTGAAGCCCACCATGCTCACCACCGATCTTACCCTGCGCATGGACCCGGCATTTGAAAAAATTAGCCGCCGCTTTCTGGAACACCCCGATGAGTTTGCCGATGCCTTTGCCCGTGCATGGTTTAAGCTCACCCACCGCGATATGGGCCCCCGCAGCCTGTACCTCGGGCCCGAAGCACCGCAGGAAGATTTGATATGGCAGGATCCTATTCCTGCTGTAGACCACGAACTGGTAAACGCTCAGGACATTGCCGGGCTCAAGAAAAGCATACTGGCAAGCGGCCTCAGCATTGCTGAACTGGCAGGGACCGCTTGGGCTTCGGCCTCCACCTTTAGGGGTAGCGACAGGCGCGGTGGTGCCAATGGCGCTCGCATCCGGCTGGCTCCCCAAAAAGACTGGGCGGTAAATAACCCCGCGCAGCTTGGCAAAGTGTTGGCCCAACTGGACAGTATCCGGCAGGCATTTAATGCCAATAGCGGAGCCAAAAAGATTTCCATGGCCGACATGATTGTACTGGCCGGATCTGCCGCCGTAGAAAAAGCCGGCCACGATGCGGGTGTGCCGGTGACAGTACCCTTCATCCCCGGCCGCATGGATGCCACGCAGGAGCAAACGGATATTGATTCCGTGGCCTTTTTGGAGCCATTGGCCGATG
>JAHEMO010000302.1 GCA_024643625.1 Chitinophagaceae bacterium | reverse complement strand
TTACCAATACATTTTCTACACCCGCAAAAAATCCTTTTACAAACGTGTAATATTTCAGGTTTAGAATATCCATGTCGGTAAGTGGCTGCAAAATTTTACAGGCATTAGGACCCTGAATAGCTAACAAACAGGTTTTTTCACTGATGTTGTGCATCTCAACGCCGTTTGTATTAAAACTGCTAATCCAGTTCCAGTCCTTTTCAATGTTTGAAGCATTTACAACCAACATATATGCCTTATTGGGTTCCATGCAATACACCAGCAAATCATCTACTATACCACCATCGTTATTAGGCAGGCAGCTGTACTGTGCCATGCCTGTAGTAAGCTTCGACGCATCATTACTTGTAACCCGCTGAATGAGATCAAGCGAGGCTTCGCCCTTGAGTACAAATTCGCCCATATGGCTTACATCAAATACGCCGGCATTTTGCCGCACCGTAGCATGTTCGTCATTAATACCGGTGTAACTAATGGGCATATTGTAGCCGGCAAACTCAGCCATTTTAGCGCCAAGCGCAATATGTTTTTCGGTAAACGGGGTATTTTTCATAAGCATGACGGATTAAAATAGTGGTGGCAAATCTAAGGGCAGGTTAATGGTAATTGAAACCACATATACAGAGAACTGAATGATAGGTAATAATTAACGCAGAAGCCTTTTGCAATTTGCTGATAAAAAACAAAATGCATAGCCTGGATACGCTAAGAAAATTACTCACTCACTCAGGGAGTTCTCAGCGAAATAGGTTTTAGTAAAAAGCTTGCGGCCATGGCGCCATTCTGCCATTTCAAGCAGCCTGCCTGCTGAATCATACATGGTCCAAGCGCCATGCTGCTGACCATACAGGTAATAGCCATGCGCTTGCATATTACCATTGCTGTGATAGCTTACAAACATGCCATCGCGCAAGCCTTCACGATAAGCGCATGAATCTTTCACCTGACCGCCGGCATAAAAATTAATAAACTCTCCGTGGTGCAGAGCCAACTGAAATGGTGGCGTTAGCCCACTCATTTCGTTATGGGCCATTAGTACGTTGCGCAAATCTTCGCGCTGCGCATGAACCAAACGGCTCACTTTGAATTGAATGCGTTTGGGGTTATAGTATTTTAATTCCCGCGACACGGCAACCAATTTGCCGGCATCGTATTGGCGCACCGCGCTTATGCTACCTTGTTCATTGTAGTAAGTCCATTCTCCATCGGGCAGGCCATTATGAAATTGTCCGGATTCGGCAGGTGTTTGCCAAAATCCTTCCAGCTTTTGCCGCTTAAACCCCGCAACCAATACCTCCTTACCTTGCTTGTCAAATGCCTTTACAATACCCTGCCGCTTGCCGGAATAGGCTACGGTATACCGATAACTCTGCAAAGCTTTTTTTCGAATAACTTCAGGCAAAAAATCAGGCAAAATATTTGAATCATCCTCCCTCCTGTCCGTAGCGTAGGCATCTACAGCAATAAAACTGCAACAAAGCAGCACCAATAGCCATGGCAGGTGTACTCGTTTCATCATGTGGCAAACAATCTGTGGAAAGATAAGACAAATAAGCGTTCCTAAGGTTCACCAAAAACCAGCAAACAGGTACAAAATCAAGGCCGTTGAGCAGCCGTATTTCAGGGTATTAAAAGCGCCTTAAAATCAGCACTATCGCCATTGAAAACATTAAAGTCAACAAAAGCACGGATACCATTTACCCGCCCGCTTTCATTGTGCTGCCACATGATCCAGGGCCTTCCTATGCGCGGTGCTCTTTTTTCACGGTAGTGCGCTATCCACAGCGGATAATCATTAAAAGCAGCACCCAAATACTTATTGTAAAATCCCGGGTTGGTATAAATAATAGGACGCACACCATAGTGCGCTTCTATGGCCGTAAGCCATTCCATGGCACCCGATGCAATGGTTTCCGCATCGTAATTTCCTGCCTGCTCAATATCGAGCACAGGCGGCAAATCGCCTTTCTGAAGCTTTACATTGCGGGTGAAAAACTCCGCTTGTCGCTTACCTGTATTGCCGGGCCTGTAAAAATGATAGGCGCCCCGCACCATGCCTGCCTGCTTACTTCTGCGCCAGTTGCGCAAAAATTGCCGGTCCACCAGTGTGACTCCTTCTGTGGCTTTAATGATTACAAACCCCAATTGCACATCGCTGCTGCGCATTTTGTGTACCAAAGGCCAGTTGATGTTTTCCTGATAGCGGCTCACATCTATACCATGGATAGCAAATCCTTCCGGCAGGCCAATGGCAAAATCGGGGTAATGCCTGAAAATGGTTTCCGCGTCAAACTCTCTTACAATTTGCCTGGCCTGACGCCGTAAGCCATAAGTAAGCAAGGCCGCTACGCCTGCAAGCACTATGAGGGTAAACCAAAAAAAAGGCTGATTCTTTCTACGCATGAGTCCGGAGCTAAAACATAATGATGCAAAGGGCCGTAAAGCTAATACCGCAGCTTGCAAATGATTTGCAGGCAAATTTCTTTTCCTAAAATCCAAAACGGGTATTGCATACCGATGGCTACTTTTACCGCATCGTGTACTTTAATCTGCAAGATTCCATAAACCTCCTGCGCAAGCTAACGCCGGCTCGGGCCATAAATGCCGCCAAAGTTTGGAGTAGCTATCAATTAAGCCGTTTTACCGGCAAGCCGGTGCAATGGGGATACCCCATCAGCATCAGCTTTGAGCCTACTACCAGTTGCAACCTGCGTTGTCCGGAATGCCCCAGTGGCTTGCGGGAATTTACCCGGCCCACCGGCATGCTGCAGCAGGATTTTTTTAAGCAAACCATCGACGATATTCACCGTCACCTGTACTATCTCGTATTTTATTTTCAGGGGGAGCCTTACCTCAATCCCAACTTTTTAGACATGGTGCAATATGCCCACAAGAAGGGGATATACACCGCCACCAGTACCAATGCGCATTATCTTACCGATGAGCGCGCCCGGCAAACCGTGGAAAGCGGCCTCGACCGTTTGATTATTTCTATAGATGGTACCACACAGGATGTGTATGAAAATTACCGTGTAGGCGGAAAGCTGGAAAAAGTGCTGGAAGGCGCCCGAAATATTGTAAAGTGGAAAAAGGAACTCAACAGCAATAAGCCCTTTGTGTTCTTTCAGTTTTTGGTGGTAAAACCCAATGAGCATCAGATAGCCGACATTAAACAACTGGCCAAAGATATTGGGGTAGATCAGGTGCGGTTTAAAACGGCACAGGTATATGATTACGAAAAAGACCCTAACAAACTTATTCCCACATTGGATAAATACAGCCGGTATAAAAAAGACGCTGCCGGTAATATGCAGGTAAAAAGTGGCTTGCAAAACCGTTGTTGGCGCTTATGGAGCGGCAATGTAATTACCTGGGATGGCCTGGTAGTACCTTGCTGTTTTGACAAGGATGCCATGCATCAATTAGGTAACATGAAGATGCAGTCTTTCAAAGACATTTGGCAGAACGACAACTACCGCCAGTTTAGGCGTGAACTGATGGCGAGCCGCAAAAACATTGATATCTGCGCTAATTGCAGCGAGGGATTGAAGGTTTGGGAAAATTAAAAGGCATCGGCCTACGCTGCGCCAATTTCTGCGTTGGTGCTTACTATTACAAAGCCTTGACCCTTTGGGAGCTATATTTGCCCACCATCTACTGATTGCACCTCCTATGCGCTTAGAAGAAGAAATACGGCAAAGCAATTTTCGCAACGAATACCAAAAGGTCATGATTAACATGACTTTGACGCAGTATCGTTTTGCCGAAAGAATGAAACTTTTTTTTGACCGCTACGATCTTACCCCGCAGCAGTTCAACATTTTGCGCATACTGCGCGGTGCCGGAAAGCCGCTCAGTACCTTACAAATCC
>JAHEMO010000065.1:3432-14726 GCA_024643625.1 Chitinophagaceae bacterium | reverse complement strand
ACGCCGGTTACCAATGTCTTTTCTATATCTGCGGTACGGCTTGGTCCGGTTGCAAAAGTTATGAATGAGGGGATACTGTTGCCGTAACGCTGCTGCAGCATTTGGGTGGCGCTGCCAATATCTGCCACTACTTGCGATGCATAGGCCAAGGCTATATGCACCGGCGCATAGGCACTTGCTGTGCGGCCTTTGGGTATAGCACTACTCAACACCATTGAACCTGTACGAGCCACCAGAGCTTCAACTGTAGTAATAGCAGCATCGCATCCGCCAATATCATCGGTGATTTGCGCAGACAAGCCGGCGGCTGTCAAACTCCCTCTCAATAATGGTTCGGCACAATATATTTTGTTCCACTGCCTGCTTTCTAACAGCGCGTTGAGTTGTGAAACAAATTCATTGACGCTAAGACAAAAAGAAAAATTTCCCTGCAGATTCGTGAAGGTCTCAGCAAAGTGAAGTAATAAATCTGCACCCGGATTATGCAGCAATTCATCGCTCGAAATTTGCCCGGAAGGGAGGGATGCTGATGCGCCAACAGCCTGGTTGATGCGCTGCAATATTTGCTCCCGCGCTGTTGTGCTATTCTTTTGCTTTTTCATGCCTGGTAAAGATGCGTCAGAAAAACAACAGGCCATGAAAAAATCATGACCTGCTGGAATGCAAAGTTATGGGAGGAATCTTACTAACTGTCCTGCGGTAGACTTGTATCGGCAGCCGTTGAGGGTGGCAGCTTTTCAGCAACCACACCGCTTACTACTTCAGCAGAATTAAGCTCGCTTATATTATCGTGAATAATCTTGGCACTCAAATCCGGCATGCTGGTATCATCGGCAACATCTATGGGCTTTTTGTCGCCAAAAGGCCTATGTCCAATCAAAGTTTCCACATCGCTCTGAAACAATACTTCACGCTCCAACAAGGCTTTAGCTAATTTGTCTACTTCGATGCGTCTTTCCCGTAATAATTTCAACGTGCGCACATACGCCTTTTGCACCAGGCTGCGTACTTCCTCATCAATCATTTTACCCGTTTCCTCACTAAAGGGCTTGGTAAATGTCTGATCGGCATTGGGGTCGTAATAACTTACGTTACCTACTTTTTCATTCATGCCATAAACCGTTACCATCCCATAGGCTGTGCGGGTTACTTGCTGTAGATCGTTGCTGGCCCCTGTGCTTATTTTTCCAAAGAATATTTCTTCTGCTGCACGACCACCAAGCGTCATACACAATTGGTCTGTCAGTTGGTCTGTGTTATACAGATATTGTTCTTTAGGGGTGTATTGTGCATAACCAAGAGCTGCGGTACCACGTGGTACAATGGTTACTTTAAGCAAAGGATAAGCATGCTCCAAATACCATCCGCAAATGGCATGGCCAGCTTCATGGTAGGCAATAATCTCCTTTTCTTCAGGGCTAATGAGTTTATTGCGCTTTTCGAGACCGCCTATTACTCTGTCAATGGCATCCTGAAAATCGGTCATGTCAACTGCAGTCTTTCCCTTTCGGGCGGCAATTAATGCGGCTTCGTTGCACACATTGGCAATATCAGCCCCCGCAAAACCGGGAGTCTGCTCGGCCAGTTTATGTACATCAAGTGTCTCTGATATTTTTATAGGCTTCAAATGCACATTAAAAATCTGCTCACGACCTTTCAGGTCGGGGCGGTCGATGCTTATTTGTCTGTCGAAACGACCCGGACGCAACAATGCAGTGTCCAACACATCGGGGCGGTTGGTGGCCGCCAAAATGATAATGCCGGTATCGCCTCCGAAGCCGTCCATTTCTACCAACAGTTGGTTGAGCGTGTTCTCTCTTTCGTCGTTGCTCATGATGGCATTGCGCCCACGAGCGCGACCTATAGCATCAATTTCATCAATAAATATGATACAAGGCGCTTTCTCTCGTGCCTGTTTAAACAAATCGCGTACACGACTGGCACCTACGCCCACAAACATTTCTACGAAGTCAGAACCACTGAGGCTGAAAAAAGGCACTTTGGCTTCACCAGCCATAGCCTTGGCCAACAAAGTTTTACCCGTGCCGGGAGGACCTACTAATAATGCCCCTTTAGGAATTTTACCACCAAGCGCTGTGTATTTTTTGGGATTCTTCAGGAAATCTACAATTTCCATCACTTCCACCTTAGCCTCGTCGAGGCCTGCTACATCGGCAAAGGTTATGTTCACCTTCATATCCTTATCGAAAACCTGCGCTTTACTTTTGCCTATACTAAAGATGCCTCCAGGACCGCCGCCACTGGCGCCACCGCCCATTTTGCGCATCATCAATACAAAGAATAAAACGAAAAGGCCAATGGTAAGCAGTGTATTTAACAAAGGACCTTGCCAGTCGGCATCCTCTGTAGTAACGCTATTCAACTTGCTAAGGTCGGCATGCTCCTGCCGAAAAGATGACAAGTCTTCGCTCCAGGAACGCCAGTCCGTAATTTTAAACTCAAAATGGGGCCCTGTTTCGTTTATTACACCCAACTTGTCTTTGTAGTAAGATTTTGATAAGGCCTCCGGTTTAATGTACACCCTGATCAACAATTTATTCCGCACTTCTTCCACCCTTGCTACATCTCCCGTGAGATACATCTTTTCCAAAAACTCGTTTTTGGTAGTGGTAATGGCACTGCTGCTATTGTTGAAATAAGTGGTGGCTAGTAGTATGGCTGCAATGATGGCGTAAATCCAATACAGGTTAAAGCGTGGAGCACCGCCGTTGGGCTTGCCACCGCCTTTTCCATCACTTCCGTTTCGTGGAAAAAAATTGGGGCGCTTTTCACTATCCTCGCTGTTTTGCTTTTCCTCAGGTAACATATTTTCCTTTTCCTCTCTTTATTAAAAATAAACGTAATAAAAGTTTATGGCTTGCTGGCTTTATTAACAATACCATGTAGCCAATGGTTTAGAGACTGCTGCACCAGCCAATAGGCTGCTAAGCATCTTTAATATTTTCAAGCGGAGCATCGTGCCACATTTCTTCCAGGTTGTAAAATGCCCTTGTTTCCGGTTGCATCACATGCACCACGATGTTCACATAATCCACCAAAATCCATTTGGCGTATTGAAATCCTTCGGTACGGTGCGGTGTTTCACCGGTCTCTTCCAATACCAAATCGTATACCCTGTCGCTGATGGCCTTTACCTGAGTGGCTGTTGTTGCTTCGGCAATTACAAAAAAATCTGATACTGCTTCATGCACTTTGCGTAAATCCAGTACCACTATGTTTTCCGCTTTTCGTTCGGCCAGGGCAAGCAAAATGGATTTGTAAATTTTGCTTTGCTTGCTCAATCTTTTTACCTGATTGCCTGCCTGCTGCAGGGATTTTGATGCGCTCAAATGTTTGCTTTTCTTTTCCTTTATGAGAATGGTTGCATTTTCGCAACCACCGTTGATGTCAGGTCAAAATTAACCATTATCCAATGCCAGCCATCCCAATTTCTTTCAGGTTGTACAATTTGACCGAAACAGAAAGCACCAATTTGTATGCCATTGCCCAAATTCATGCGGGATTGGCAAACCACGGGCATGTGTATTATACTCCCAGGCAAACCGGCGGTAAAGGACAGCGGGGTAAACAATGGGTTACCCAACATGATAAAAATCTTACCCTTAGTCTGGTTTTACAAACGGATCACCTGCCTATAAGCCAGCATTTTAGGCTGAGTGCGGCGGTTGCGCTGTCAGCGGCTCAATATTACAAGCAGGCCGGAGCCAGTAATGTGACAATAAAATGGCCGAATGATATTTTTATTAATGACAGAAAGGCAGGTGGCATATTAATTGAAAACGTGCTGCAGGCCGGCACATGGCGATGGTCGGTTGCCGGTATAGGCCTTAACATTAACCAACTACAATTTGCGCCGCCGCTTAGCAGGGCTACCTCACTATCGATAGCCACGGGTAAATATTACCCACTGGATGAACAAATGAATATGCTGCTACACACCCTAAACCATTATTGGCTGGAATTGCAAAATGGGGGATGGAAAAATATGCTTGCGCAATACAATGCGTGCCTTTTTGGGCGTGATATGATTTGCAGAATCCGAAAAGACAATGCCGTTATACCATGCCTTATACGGCGGGTAAATGAACAGGGGACGCTGCTTGCCGGCGAAATGGAGGAATGGCAGTTTGATTTTGGCGAAGCCAGTTGGGTATTAGACTAGTGTGAAGGCGTCAGGAAGGGGCTGATCTTCGGCAGCGCGGGCTTCAATCTCCAATGGATTATTGCGGTAGCCAAACTTTATGCTGTAGAAAAGGTACACCCATAAAAAGCGCCAGGTCCCCATTCTTTCGTATTGCGCCACATGTTTTAATTCATGCTTCACCCAGGCGGTGTTGGTAATAAATCCTTCTTTGCTAATGCCATGCAAATGAATGGTGCGACCTATGACCAACGCCACCGAAGAGGAGCGCATATAATAGGCTGCAAGCCGGGCAATAGCCGAGCCGGTTTTCACCTGCACTAAAAGATTACTGAAATCAGCCATTAACGGCACAATAATGACGGAAAAAAACCAAATAGTTATTTGGCTTTTAATACGGACAGAATCTCCGCAGCATGGTCTTTGGTCTTAGGCTTATTAATAATGGCCTGAATTTTGCCTTTTTCGTCAATTAAGAAAGTGGTCCGGATCAGGCCAACATAATGCCTGCCCATAAACTGTTTGGGCCCCCAAACGCCATAGGCTTTAGCTATTTTGGTATCCTCATCGGCAATAAGCGGAAAGGGAAGACTAAACTTATCAATAAAATTGCGGTGCTTGCGGCTGCTGTCGGGGCTAACTCCTACCACGGCTATGCCTGCTTTTTTCAGTGCGGCAATATTATCTCTGAGGTTGCAGGCCTGAACGGTGCAGCTAGGGGTATTATCAGCCGGATAAAAATATAAGGCCAGCTTTTTACCGGTAAATTCTTTGAGAGTGATTGTATTACCATCCTGATCTATTCCGGTAAATGAAGGCGCTTTGCCCCCTTGTTTTGTTGCCATTCGTCAAATCTTTGTTTCAATAAGGTTTCAAACTATATCTGCTGCAAAATGTTCATGGATTTATTGTTTAAAACTCGTTTTTTCGACCACCTTACAAATTATTTTAAACTATGGTAAAATTTACGCACTTCCTCGCTTTCACACTGCTGGTATTGCATTCCCCATTTGCTTCCGCACAGTTGTACGAAGTTAGCCTTGATAAAAAGGTACAGAACAGCTCGCTTATTGTGGAAGGCAGGGTATTGGATCAGCATTGTTTCTGGGGACCTGGCCGTCAAATGATTTATACGGCCAGCAAAGTGGAAGTATATAAGTCGTTTAAGGGACAACTCCAACAATCAACAATTGAAATTGTAACCCCGGGTGGAGCAATGGAAGACCGGGTGGTACAAGTAGATCATTTGGGAAGCCTTGAGCCGCGGCAAACTGCGCTGTTTTTTCTGCAGGATGCCTGGCAGCAAATGACCGATCCGCAGAATGGTGAGCGTTTGTACGGTTTGTATGCCGCCGAACAAAGTGTAATTACCTACGATTTGCTAAGCAATAAGGCCAGTTGTCCTTTTGCCGACTATGATGGAATTACCACGACACTGTACAAAAATGTGCAGGCTAAAACAGGACTGGCTTTTACGGAAATTAAACCCACGAATATTGATAATGAAATAGCCCGATTCGCTGTTCCCCGCCAGCAAAGTCATAACATTTCAGGGTTTTCACCTGCTTCGGTTGTTGGGGGCGCATTATTAAACCCAACCATAAATGTGCTCACCATAAATGGTACGGGTTTCAGCAACACGCCTACATCCGCCCATAAAGTTTTGTTTCGCGATGGCAACGCCAATAACAATAATCCCACCATTGAAATCCCGTTTAACGATGCCCACATCATCAATTGGACCGACAATCAAATAACGCTGCGAACCCCGGCGCGGGCATCTACAGGAAGACTTGCGGTAACTATAGGTATTGGCGACACGGCCTTCGCTGCGAACAATCTAATTGTGAGTTCGTCGGTCCTAACTGTGAGATTTAATAATGGGGTGCTGAATGAGCCCCGACTGGTGGCAGATAATGGTGCTTTTGGCGGATATTCCGTTTTCTACAGCACAGGCACTAGCGGGGGCGGAGCCAATATTACAACATCGCCTGTATTTCCGGTGGTGCAGCGAGCCCTTGCTACCTGGCGCGAAAGGGGTGGCGGCAATCTGCTTGAAGGTGGCAATACCATTTCGCAGGCCGTAGCCAACGATGCGCAGAATATCATTATGCTCGACAATACCAATACCGGTGTGGCCCCTCTTGCTGAAGGCGTTTTGGGCGCCTGCTTCAACCAATTTCTTTCCTGCAATACCTCAACAAATAATGCCCAGAAAGCCGATTTCGACATTGTAATCCGCAATCAGGGTGTGAGCGCCGGCAGTACGAATTTTGATAATGGCCCCTGTGCGCCAAGTTTTACTGATCCGCAAAGAACCGATATGGAAACCATCATCTTTCACGAACTTGGACATGCGCTGAACCTGGCTCACGTAAATGAGCCCTTTCAGATATCTACGGATCCAAACTTCCAATTTGTGAATTTTGTCAATCCATCTGGAGTAATGCATTATGCCCTCACGCCATGGGTTGTGCGCAGGTCATTAGATGCGCCTTCGCTGGCAGGTTTAGCGCATACAACTATACCTGTTGGGGGCGTTTCGCTTGGCGTATGCGCTGCCACGCAACAAATGACTCCTACCCCAATTATGGCTCCCGACAACGATGGTTGTCCTGCGGTGTTTCCCGCTACACCTACACCAATTGGTACCATCTGGTCAATCGATCTGAAAAATGCCACCAGTAACAAAGGGCAAGACCCCGGCTTTGTCCAATTACTGGCAAACCAACCCACATTCGGCGTATCGATTACGAATAATGTGTACCAAACAGTGCGCACTTCAAATACAGGAACACTCACATTTACCGTAGCTGAATATGCCACCTATCCGGCAGAAGTAGCCACAACCTGTGGCAATGAGCAAGGTGTTTTGGTAACGGCCTATCAGGTCAATAGCTGCCCCACCGGACAAACTTTCCCGTCGCCCTCAGCACATTTTCTCATACAAGGCAATACTGCCGTTACTTTAAATAATCTGCCGGCAAATATCAATTTGCTGCTGGTGATTAATGGCTTCCGAAATACCAAGGCATCCTTTCGGATGACGCTAAGCGGTACAGCCTTACCTATTGTGCTGGCTAATTTCAGCGGCCGGAAACTTGCTAATGGCACTAACGAGCTAACCGCCGATATTTCATCGGCAGAAAATGTGCGGGAGATAGCAGTAGAGCGTGGTATATCACTCGGCCAGTTTGAACCTTTTGCCTTCCTCAAACAAAAAGCCAATAATAGCTATGCTGGGCTGCATACCATTATCGATCCTCAACCTGCCAATGGTGTAAACTTCTATCGCCTGAAGACCACCGACAACGATGGAAAAATCACACTGAGCCAGATTGTAACTATCGACAACCGTGTAAATGACCGTTCTATCACGGTCTCGCCCAATCCCTTCCAATCTCAAATTCAATTGAATAATTTACCTGAAACCATAGAGGGTTTGAACCTCAGGATAATGGATAGCCAGGGAAAAATAATTCTTGCCAGAAACCTTGGCACAAGGGGTGGTAATGTAAGCATTGCCGCTCCAACACAGGTTGCCGGTATGTACCTGCTACAGATAATTGATAAGCAGGGCATAGTGGTGTATTCGGAAAAAATATTGAAGCAGTAAGCATGTAAGCGGCAGCAAAAATGGAATTGCCCTTTCGGGTAGTTCCATTTTTTTTTATATGCAATAATCAGAAATAGTTTGCCGTTATTGTAGAGCCATCTGAAAACACAAAATGGGTACTATGAAGCAATTCTCCACTGAAGACTTGATTACTAACCTTTACCAGGAAAATTCACCGGAAACCAGCGCTCAAATCAGCGAAAGCATTGACCAATCCTGGCCGCTACAAGAAAAGCAAGCTGTTTTGCTGGACGCGGTTCAGTTACTACAGGAAGGCTGGAAGCATCCCAGAGCCACTATTATTGAGCAGATTATGGCGTATGCTGCCAAACAACAGGAAGGCATACACGCCTGATTAGCAGGGTTTTGTACTGCGCTTACTAGACCCTAGTTTTGCCCCCATCCATGACAAAAAACGAGCGATACCGTGAGGTACTGGCCTGGTTTGACCTACATATTCCGCTGCCGGAAACAGAACTCACTTACGACAATCCTTACGAACTGCTGGTGGCAGTGGTGTTATCTGCCCAATGCACAGACAAACGAGTAAACCTGACCACTCCTGAATTATTTCGCAGATTTCCAACATCTGCAGCGCTGGCAAAAGCCAGTTACGACGATATATTCTCCCTCATTAAAAGCATCAGTTATCCCAACAACAAAACGAAGCACCTGATGGGTCTGGCCAGCCGGTTGGAAAACGAATATGGGGGGCAGGTACCCATGACGGTAGAAGAATTGACCACCCTGCCCGGTGTAGGCAGGAAAACGGCCAATGTGGTAACAAGCGTGATTGACCAGCAACCAAACATGGCAGTGGACACCCATGTATTTCGTGTAAGTGCAAGGCTTGGCCTCACCACCAAAGCCACTACCCCACTGGCTGCCGAAAAACAGTTGGTTAAGCATATCCCGAAGGAAATTATTCACAAGGCGCACCACTGGCTCATATTGCATGGCAGATATACCTGCCTGGCCCGCAATCCTAAATGCGCAGCATGCGGCCTTCAACATCTTTGCAAGTATTACAAGAAAACAAGCCAAAAGGCGTTCAATTCCCTGACTACTTCTCCTTAATAACTGATGAGATATGCCTAAACGGAATCATTTCTATAATTTAGACCCCAAACCAACTGCAACTGCCCTGAGTTGAAATGCACACAACACGCATCATACTATCTCTTGTTTTTTTCTTTTTAGCCGCCAGTTCTTCCGCTGTGGCCCAATATGGTTATCTGAGTTTTGATGAGCCTGGCGTTCGAAAAGAAGTCAATCTGGGATTTGGGGTAATGAACACCAACACTGATATAGGCGGCAACCTTGGTGGCCGTGGTCAGGTGGTGGGGGCGAATAATTTTCGTAACAGCAAGCTTTCGTTTAGTCTTGGATTCACTTATACAATAAATCGCTTGTTTGCGCTGCACGGCGAAGTACTTTATGGGCGTATTGAAGCCTATGATAGCTTGCTAAAAGGGGCATCTCAGGGAGACGCCGTCGGCCGCTACGAACGCAACTTAAACTTTGGCAGCAACATCTTTGAAATTGCTGTTTCAGGAGAAATACATCCGATAAGCCTTCTGAATAGTGAACGACAATGGCGCTTTTCGCCCTATGTATTTGCCGGCGTGGGACTATTAAAATTTAAGCCACAGGCACTCTATGGAACAGAATGGATAGACCTGCCCGAACTCAGGTTGGAAGGTCAGGGCTTTGCAGAATATCCCGATCGGCAGCCTTATAAAACTACCATACCATTTGCACCCTTTGGCGGCGGTGTGCGTTATGATGTATCGCCCCGGTTTGTAATTAGGTTAGAGGTAAACCGCAGATTCTTAGGTAAAGATTATTTAGATGATGTACATGAGGGCGATTGGGTAGATCCTACGCTTTTTGCCAAATACCTTGAACCCGATAAAGCCGCACTCGCCACTGTATTGTATAACCGTAGCCCGGGCATTAACCCTCCGCGCAATACACGCCCTCGCGGCAATACACGCAACAACGATGCCTATTGGGGTGTGGTAATGAAAATAGGCTTTAATCTGGAAGCCAATAGCGGGGTTGATAATGGGTTTAGAAGAGGAAAGGGAATAAAATGTCCTTATTGGTAGGCTATAGCCGATTCAATCTGTTGAAGCATCAGGAGTCTGTTCCGTTTTGGCCTGCCTGCAAATAGCTCTGCAGCGCTTTTACATATTGCTCAAATGCATCAATACCGGCGGCAGTCATTTTACACAGGGTTTGCGGATAATTATCTTTAAACTGCTTTTTGATATCAATATAGCCCGCATCTTTTAGTTTATTCAACTGCACACTAAGGTTGCCTGCTGTAGCATTGGTCTTGTCACGCAGGTAGGTAAATTCTGCCTCCTCTACACTAATTAGCAGAGACACAACCGCAAGCCTTAGCTGAGAGTGCAATATGGGATCAAGATCCTTAAACATGTGTGCGACGATGCTCCTTGTATTTTTTTCGCATAATCAATCCCGGTATCAGCCAATTTATAATGGCTGAAATACCTGCCAGTAAATTGTCGTAATTCGTATTGGTAAAAAGTGATATCACAAAAAACAAGTAACACAGTATACCGCCAACAATCATTGGCCTGAAACTTCGTGTGATTCCTGTAATGAGTGTTGGAATAGCAAATAATAAAATCAGCAGCGAGATAGGACTCAGTGGAAAGAGTCGCATAGGTTCATAGCCATCTGTTCCAATCTCTTTCCTGAAAACTTCATAACCATAGTCCTGCAATAGCCTTTCACTTTGCGGACCAATGATATTGAAGTAGGCAACCAACGCAAATACTGAAATGCCATATACCATCCATACAGCATCAATGGCCTTATCGCTATGGCTGCGCACCATATTGCTCTTCCCTTCCTTGTAAGTAATTATGAACTGCGGAATAAAGGCAAGCAGAGTAAGAAGCCAAGGGTCAAAGGGCAGATCAATTTTCAAGAATCCTTTAGCTGCTGATAGCAATCCGCACAGGCCTACCACAGCACCCCATAACATGGCGCCATTGCCATTTTCATTGAAACTGTTGCGCGCCTTTTGAATCATGTTGGTGATGAGCGCAAGGCTTTCCTGCTCGCTTAGTGTTTTATCGGCCATGTTGCAATGTTTAATTAGAATAGAGCTTGTGTTGTGCCTGTTGTCTTTTAAATCTTCCCTGAATCTGATAACCCGGAATAATCCATGCCACCAGTACAGCCGCACTAATCATCAGCAGTTGGTATGCGGGCGGCAAATGATTGCTAACGACGCTCATAACCATGGCAGCAATACCACCAAATACCAGCGACTTGATTTTAAGTATCACACCGCTTAATATGGCAGGCATTGCATAAAGCATCAGTAATAAGGAATAGTAAATTTGGTATTGTCCATTAAAAACAAGCGTATACCATAGTATGCCCATCATAACGATGAAAACCAGCCAAACCGCACCAAGCAAACGATCAGCGTATGTTTTTACACGCGCTCTGCTTTTCTTTCGATATAAATATATC
>JAHEMO010000065.1:0-3332 GCA_024643625.1 Chitinophagaceae bacterium | reverse complement strand
GCATATGCAGCATAATAGTTAGGGTGCCATTGCTCCTTTTCTGCATTGCTTATCCGCTCAAAATAATTGGCAGAAGATTGAAATGCTTCGGCATCCTGCGCGGCATAAACTTCCTTTATGCCTTTCTCCATAGCGGCATCGTATTTTGATTGCGCCTGCAATCCTACAGTTGCGCATAGTAGCGCTGAGGCCAACAAAATTGTTTTCATAGTGTGTGCTTTTTAGTAATTGTTTTATAGATTATTGTTGATAGCATCCTGTGTACGGTCTACACCCCAACTGAGGAATAAACCGAGAAAATAAAACCGGCTTGCAGCAGGTACAACCGGAACTTTGTTGGATCCGTCGAGCGAATACCGGTAACCAAAAACCTGCTTGCTGTTGGTAATGTTATTGCAGCTGAACACCAGCACCCCAAAAGCTTTACCAATATTGGTGAGATAGTTAAGGCTCAGGCTGAGATTATTATAGGCAAGTGTTTTGCCTTCATCCCGCACCACCCATTCATTTTTATTACGGTCAAAAGAAAAATCGTAATAGGGTCTACCTGTGGCAAACTGATAGTTTACATTGAATTGCAGGTTAAGATCGGTGAAGAATCGCTTTACCACCAGATTGGCAGTATGCTTCGCTGCAAAATTGGGTGTGAGGCTATAAGGAAAATTCAGGTACTCTCTTTCTGTATCCAGATAGGAATAGGTGACCCAGTAATCAAAATTTTTGATGGTCTTTTTATCACGCCAAAAGAATTCAATACCACGCGCAAAGCCGCTGCCGGTGCCGCTTGTATCGGGGTATGTGCGAATAAGTTGCTTATATGTTTTCTGAAAAATCTGTGTTCGGAAAACACGATCGGTACTAATTTTTTGCAGCGTAAGAATATAGTGATCGGCACGCATGAACGGTTGATCAGGATTCACGATCAGCCATTGGGTTTGCGGCTTCTGGTAGAACATGCCATAATCAGCACTTATTTGTGTACCAGCACCCAGTTTGTAGGCAAGCGAAGCTCTTGGTGCCACATTGGCGCGCTCTAACAAACTGCTGTATTCGCCGCGTACACCCGTACGCAAGGCAAGGTTTTGCGATATGTACAAATCAAGTTCGGCAAAACCTGCACCAAAATGATCGTTAACCGTGGTCGCTCTTCCTTCAAATTCAATAGCATCATTTTGGTACCAGTATTCAGCACCAAAACGCAAAGTGCTCAAGCCTTTTAATTTATAATCGAAAGTACTGCGAGCCTGGTACAAATGGCTGCGGGTTTGGGTTGCAAAGTTTTTCCATTGTACCCATCCTGTATCTGGCAGAGGCTTGTTATCTGCATCCAGAATATTGTTTTCAATGGCATCCTGATTTTGGCTGTAGCTCAAGCCGATATTCATTTTCCAGCCATTACCAATACGTTCGCGGTAGCTAAAATTGTTGTAGAAATTTTTGTTAGTAATGGCAAAGGAATTCTTAAGATCAGGAGCATCAATATCAGGCTCTCTCAGGCCAAGTTTTTGGTTGCTGAACGTGCTGTAAAATTTCACGATTCCACCATTTTTGGTTTTGATGCGGAAGTTGGCATCGGCATTGCTTATTTCCGGTGCTTTAAAAAAATCGGGCGTTTGGGGCACAAGATTCATATAGGGTTGCAGATTTGTATATCCCGCACTCCCACCCCAACTATGCGCTTTGTTTTTAGCCAAATGCTGGTATTGGCCACCCACAAACAAGGGAGAAAAAGAGGCAGTGGCCTGCGATCTGTCAGGCAGATCAATTGATTCCAGTATAAGCGCGCTGCTGAGTGCCTGCCCATACAAAGCGGAGTAGCCCCCGGTACTAAACACTGTTCCTTTGAACAAAAAAGGCGAAAATCGTCCGCGGCCGGCGAGGTTGGGTGCCTGTGCAAAAAATGGGTTGGCCACAGTGGTGCCATCAATAAATTGCCGGGTTTCGTAGCCTTCGCCGCCCCGAACAAATAATTCTGCACTTTCACCTACCTGCTGCGTACCCGGCAGCGTGCGCATGGCTGCCGCCACATCGGCATTAGCACTTGCTGTGGTTACAATATCAAGCGGCTTAAGCACCGTTACTTTCTTTTCATCGCTGGCTTCAAAGGAGCCCGCGGTTATAATAACGGCATCCAGTTCATTAGGTATATCGCTCAATATAAAATCGGTAATAATGGGCTTGCCGGCTAATAAAAGTTCCAGTTCCTGCTCCCGATAACCCATGGAAGAAACCATCAGGACAACTTTGCCGGTATCAGTGGTTGAAAATGAGTAGCGCCCCAGGCTGTCGGACGTGGCGCCGTCGTAACTATTTTGAATAGCAATACTTGCACCGGTTAAGGGCCGTTTTTTGGCGTCGGTAATTTTCCCCGATATGACGGTGGCCTGCTGAGCCACGGCTAGCTGACCTACCATCATTATCAGGATAAAAAGTGTGGTGTGCTTCATGGAATCTGTTGTGTGAATTTCAAGACAAACGTAAAGTAGTTTATAATATAAACCAAATATTTTCTATTTCTTTTGTCGCCTATTTACGCATAGTCACTATTTTTCACTCCCCCGACACAATTAATCAAGCTAAATCGACCTGCTGTATGCTAAGAGTATCCGACATTTTAAGAAACAAGGGATCGCATGTGGAGAGTATTGCCCCCGAGACAAGTGTACTGACCGCCCTTGAGATCATGCGCGACAAAAACTATGGTTCTGTAGTAATTACAGAAGAAAACAAGTTTAAAGGCATAATGACCGAACGTGACTACAGCAGGAAGGTAATTCTGCAAGGGAAAAACTCAACCGATACCAAAGTGAAAGATATTATGGGTACGGAGTTTCCGCAGGTTGAGCCCTCTACCACCATCGAGCAATGCATGAAATTAATGTCGGAAAAGAAAATAAGATATCTGCCCGTTTTTGAAAACAACGAGCTTGCCGGTATCATTTCCATGACCGATGTGGTTTGGGCCACCATTCAGGGGCAAAAGCAAACCATCAATCACTTACAGGATTATATTCGTAATGCAGGATAACAAAAACGTCGGCCCGGGAGCCGACGTTTTTGTTGATACTTATCCTTTTTACTTATCGGATATTGTATTGGTATTCGTTGTTTACAAAACGGCGTTTTACCAAAGCCAGTTCGCGCTTAATGCTGGCATCCACCAAATAATCTTTTAGCTCTAATACATAACCACCAATCAGCGATTCATCAATCGAGGTTTCTAATTCTATCTGAGCCAGTGGCGTGGTTTTTTGTATGCTGCTCAGTATGGACTGAAGCGTATTGTCTTTAACCGGTGTGGCCGTGGTTAGCTTCACCTGACTTATACCTTT
>JAHEMO010000301.1 GCA_024643625.1 Chitinophagaceae bacterium | reverse complement strand
AAAGTTGATTGCCCCATGAAAACCTCGCCGGTTTATAAGCATATTCATTTCGACGAATTTTCTGCCACGCCAAAATACCAACAACTGGCCAATAGTATAGTAAAAGCTATTGAAGATGGCAAATTGCAGGTAGAAGATGTACTGCCATCCATCAACGAGTTAAGCTTTGAATTTGACATATGCAGGGATACCGCAGAAAAGGGCTACAAACTTTTAAAACAACAGGGCATTCTGGGTTCCGTGCCGGGTAAGGGATATTTTATAAAGCGGGTTGATGTAAACCGCACAACGAAAATATTTCTGATGTTTAATAAGCTAAGCCCGCATAAAAAAATCATTTACGATTCACTCGTAAGCAATCTTGGAGAAGGGGCAAGCATCGATTTTTATATTTACAATAATGATTTGGCGCTTTTCAAAAAACTGCTCAACAATACCCCTACCGATTATAACTACTATGTAATTCTGCCGCATTTTATTGAAGGAGGCGATACTGCACATCAAATCATCAACACTATTGAAAAAGATAAACTGATTCTCATAGACAAAGTGATTCCAAAGGTGAACGGAAAATTCAGCAGTGTATTCGAAGACTTCGAAAGCGATATATATGGCGCACTGGAAAAAGCATTACCCCATCTGGAAAAATATCATTCGCTCAAAATAATTTTTCCCGAAAACAGCTACTACCCCGAAGAAATTGTAAAAGGCTTCACCGGCTTCTGTACCGACTATGCTTTTAGCTATACCGTGGTGCACGATATTTCAGCGGAACCGTTGAAGAAAGGTGAAGTGTATATAAACCTGATGGATAACGATCTGGTTGTACTTATACAACGTATTCTGGAATCAAAACTTAAATTAGGTAAGGATATTGGGGTAATCAGTTACAATGAAACGCCGCTGAAGAAGATAATTCTCAATGGCATCACTACCATATCCACCGACTTTGAAGCTATTGGCCGGGAGACCGCCAAAATTATTCAGGAGAATAGCCAACGGCATGTACATGTACCATTTGCCCTGAAGCTAAGAAGCAGTTTATAGCCAATAATTTATACTATAAAAAAAGAGCAGGGTTATAAAACCTTGCTCTTTTTTATGCCTGCTATGTCAGATTTTATTTATCCGAAGGAATAATTACCGGCAGCGATTTTTCCCTAATTAAATTATTCAGTGCTTTTACGTCGTCAGCTTTTATGGCATTCCATTTGCTGAGTTCAGTATCTATCTGGCCAGCTACTACACCATAGGCTTCTACCACTTGCTGGCTTGGTGCGCCATTGCCTACCGAAGCTGTGCGATACACACTGCTTAATTTGTCGTCGAGGCGAATAGGATAGTTTAGTACATCTTGTCCGCTCTTCGCTTTTGTTTGGTGCAGCGCTTCCTCTATTGGCATTATTTTTTTGCTTATGCTGTCCATCATTTGTTTTACTTCTTTAGGCATGTCTTTGCCCATACGCGTTTCGTAATCCTTCATTTGCTTTTTCAGGTTAGCCATTTCCTTTTGAGCCACCACTACTTCGTCGAACTTACCTTGTGTTTTGCGTAAGAAATTAAACTGTGCTTCATAATCGGCTTGCGTCGCTTCAAAGTTTGGATCGGGTACTACCGTAAAGGGTACTTCGGCGCTATCAGCACCAACTTTTATTTTGGCTACATAATTACCGGGAGGAGCCATCGGCATCATACGGGCACGATTCCACAAAATGGTTCCGTCAGCCACTTTTTCACCTTCAGGATAGTACAGATTCCAGGCAAACTGATTGAGGCCTTCTTTGAGTTCTATTTTCCTGTCCTTGTCTGATGTGCTGTAGGTGACAATTTCTTTTTTTGCCGCATCCATAATCAATACAGAACCCTTCGTTTCGTCTGTTACTTGTTTTAAGTAAAAAGGAATAACCGCACCTGACGGTGGATTTTTCCCGGCATGGGGATCGGTTCCGCCAAAATTGCCAAAACCACGGCCACCGCCACCCGCCATGCGGTAGGCCGGGGCAGGATTATAGACGGTAAGATTTTGTGTGGGCAGTTTGCCATCGTATTGTTGCACCACACTCAGGTCGTCCAATATCCAAAGACTTCTGCCCTGTGTGGCTACTATCAAATCATTGTTTTTAATGGTCATATCAGTAACCGGTGTAATGGGCAGGTTAAGCTGAAAACGCTGCCAGCTTGCGCCATCATTATAACTGATATAAAGGCCATACTCAGTGCCGGCGTACAGCAATCCTGCCCGCTTATGATCGGCACGAATGGCGCGGGTAAAATGCATGCGCGGAATACCGGCATCTATACGCTTCCATGTTTTGCCATAATCCTCCGTCTTAAACATGTAGGGCGTAAAATCATCAAGTTTATAGCGCGTACCAGCCAGATAAGCTGTCCCTTTTTGCCGGGTATCAATATCCACACAGTTCCACATCATCTGCCCCGGTATATTGGGAGGCGTAACGTTAGCCCAGTTAGCACCGTCATCGCGGGTCAGGTATACCAAACCATCATCGCTACCCGTCCATACCACACCTTTTTCCAATGCGCTTTCTGCAGCCGTAAAAATGGTGCAGTAGTATTCTACTGAAGTGTTGTCTTTGGTTATAGGCCCACCGCTTGGCCCCTGCTTGCTTTTATCGTCTGTAGTAAGATCAGGACTCATGCGGGTCCAGCTTTGCCCTTCATTTTCTGTGTAAAAAAGATGATTGCCTGCTGCGTATAACCGTTTGGGATTATGCGGACTAAAGAAAATAGGATAGTTCCACTGGAACCGGTAGCGGGCCGCATCGGCACCGGCACCCATATTATCAATAGGCCATACGTTTATGAGTTTGCTGGCACCGGTTTTATGGTCAAGGCGCTGCAGCATTCCCATGTAGTTGCCACCGTAGGTTATCTCCGGATTCAACGGGTCGGCCACTACATATCCACTTTCTGCACCGGCCGCGTCTTCCAGTTCATCGTTGCTTATGCTTCGGCCATAGGTTCGGCTGCGCAGGCGGAAAGCGCTGTTGTCCTGCTGCCCTCCCATTACCCGGTAAGGAAATGCATTATCGGTGCTAACACGATATACCTGCGCTGTTGGCTGATTCATATACGTACTCCAATTGCCCCCGGCATCAAAGCTTACCTGTGCGCCACCGTCATCAGCTACTATCATGCGCTTACCGTTTTCGGGATCTATCCATAAATCATGGTGATCGCCGTGGGGTGTATTAGATCCATCAGAAAAGGTTCGGCCACCATCGCGGCTTACCATAAAGTTTACGTTGGGGCAATACACCAGATTTTCATTGGCAGGATCTACAAATACCCTGGTGTAATACCATGCTCTTTGGCGGATATTATTATCGCTGCTGCGCAGGGCCCAGGTTTGTCCGGCATCTTCGCTCATGTACAACCCGCCCTTTTCATTTTCAATAAGCGCATATACTTTTTGGGGATTACTTGGCGCTACGGCCACGGCATTTATGCCCCAAATGCCTTTGGGTAGGCCCTTGCTTGCCGAAATATTTTTCCATGTATCGCCACCATCAGTACTCTTCCATAAGCCGCTGCCCTCACCGCCGCTTTCCAGCGTATGGGGCTGGCGGATTACGCGCCAGGTTGTGGCATATAAAATATTGGGATCGCCGGGCTCGGGTACGATTTCAAAGGCACCGGTTTGCTCATTTACAAACAGCACATGCTTCCAGCTTTTACCGCCGTCTTCCGATTTGAAAATTCCGCGGTCGTTGCTGGGCCCAAAAAGATGCCCCATTACCGCCACCCACAACACATCGGGGTTTTTAGGATGCACCTTTATGCGCACAATATGCCGCCCATCGCGAATACCAATATTGCGCCACGTTTTGCCTGCATTATCGCTGCGCCACATACCGCCAAGGC
>JAHEMO010000300.1 GCA_024643625.1 Chitinophagaceae bacterium | reverse complement strand
TCATCTACCCGCCGCGACGATCTGCTGCTGGAAAAGGATGTGGTAAGCCGCATGTATTTGCTACGCAATTTTATGGCCGATATGACGACTGAAGAAGCTATGAATGAATTGCTGAAACGCATGCGCGGCACCAGAGATAATGCTGAATTTCTGGCCAGTATGAATGGTTAAAGCCTAAAATACACTTGCATGAAAGCGCCAAGACTATTGTGTTTTGGCGCTTTATTTTTTGTGGTTCGTTAATATATTTTGCTATCGCAGTTTTCATTTCGCCATGCCATAAATAATCATTTACTTTTGACGATTGCCTTTTTCCGAACGGATACAGGCAAATGCAGGACGCGGCCATAAAAAAACAGGACGCATCAAAACCTGATTCCGACAGCATCATGCCTTTATCGCATATCATCAAACATATTTACAATAATGCCGGCGAAGAAGTGATTCGCAGAGGTAGAAAGATTCAGGTACAGGGTACGCTCGATATTATAGATCATGATCCATTACTGAATAATATTGTTTTCAGGGTAAAAGACGATATGTACAATACCTGGTATAAAGTGCGGATAGAGCATTATACCGATCCGCGCAATATGACGTTGCGCTGCAGTTGTCCATACAATATTAGTCAGGTATGTCGCCACAAAGCTGCGGCCCTCCTGCAACTGCAGGAGATGAGCGATCAGGGATTACTTACCGGTCAGGAGATTGCCTATGACCAGCGCCATACCAAAATAAATATGCGCACTATCGATCTTAAAATGATCAGGATGCTGGCCGGGCGCGATAATTATGAGCATGCGGATGAATTGCTCCGTACGGGCAACATCACCGTAATATCTGCAGCTAATGAAATGGTGAAAGCCGAAGTAGTGGAAGGCGATGATGCTTTTAAAGTTTCGCTGTCGCGCAATGAAGAACGAACTTTTGATACCTCGTGCAACTGCGCCGATACTGCGCATGTGATTTGCCGGCATAAGACGGCCTTGTTTGTACAACTGCTCAATGCTTACGGCGCTAATTATTTTGAAAGCATTCGCAATGTAGACAGAGATAAAGCCAGATTGCTGGCTATTTATGGATATAGTTTGGCCGACGATTTGACGGGAAAATTTGAATTTGTGATGAAGGAAGGAAAGCCATTTCTACGATTATTGGATACTACCATAAAGCGGGTGAACCTGCCCATGAATATAACCCCTCCTAAACCGTCAACCGAAGCTGCGCAAGCGCGGGAGGAAAAGGTTACCATTGAAAAACCTTTACGTAAAGTGGGGATAGTATTGATGGAAAAGCCAAACGATTATCCCGGCATTGGCATAGAAGCCATAAGTGGTGAGGCAGATGAAGCGGGTTCGATTATTGGGAAGGTAGAAACCCTGGATTTAAGCAAGTATATTAATACCGAGGAATTTACGGATGAAGACAAAGAGCTATTGTTTCAGCTGCGAAAAATAAGCGATGGTGAACTCAACAGATTTCTAACCCGAAACTCAAGCTACTCGGGCATTTGGGACAGTATTGTGGTGAGCCATGCCAACGATTTGCCGGAAGAAACCCGTACGCTGATACATGAATATCTGCAGCCAAAATATGCCCGTATTTTTAGTGAATGTGCTGGTAGAGAGGTAGCCTGGTATTTGCCGCAGGGCAAAAATTTTGTTACCGCAAACCTTGATGCGGTTAAGGTGCAGGAGCAGAAGTTGCAGCTGCGGTTTAGTGCCACACTCAATAAAAACAAGACTGTACTTTGGCAGGCATTTGCCTGGGTAAATGAGGAATTAAAACCTTTGACAGATAATGAACTGTCAACGCAATTGCTCTTCAAAACAAAAGGCAGCGTTTACTGCTGGTCTTCACCTGAAGATGTTGGCTTTGCGGGAAAATTTGAATCACCGGTTTTATTTGATCATGAAGCATGGGTCGATTTCTCGTCGAAGGACATGGCACCCATAGCCGAGCGATACGCTATTGATTTTGATGCTGCTTTAGTTACCGCATTAAAAAATATAACGCCGGATATAAAAATTGAATTGCAGGAAAAAAATGATTTCCTGCTTATTAATCCCGTGTTTTCTTATGCTGGTGTAAGGGCCGAAGCCGTGCCCGGCGATGGCATTAGAAAAGTTGAACATGGCCGCATAAAAATTATTGAACGTCAGGTAGATAAAGAGCGTTTGTTTTTTCAGAAACTGGAAAGCCTGCACAGCAACTTCATAAGGCCCGATGGCAAAATGCAATTGGTTTTAAAAGGTGCCGATGTATTAAAGAACAATTGGTTCTTTCTTTTTCTGGATACCATGCGCGATATGCAGGTGCCGGTAGAAGGCTTTGAGTCGTTACGTAATTTTAGGTTTAACCGGGCCAAGCCTGCTACACAGGTGCGTATCAGTAGCGGACTTGATTGGTTTGATGCCAATATTCAGGTAAGCTTTAATGATGAAAAGGTTCGCATAGCAGATATTAAGCAAGCGCTTGCCGATAAAAAGACGGTGGTGCCATTGCAGGATGGAACCCTGGGTATATTGCCCGAAGAATGGATTAGTAAGTATGCGCTGCTGCTAAAAGTAGGTGAAGGCGCGGGAGATAAACTTCGGCTGTCACGGTACCAGTTTGGCGTGATAGACGAATTGTACGATCAGCGAGACGATGTAGAATTACAAGTAGAACTGGAAGGCAAGTTTGAGCGACTGCGTGAGTTTAGAAAAATCAGACAGATTGATCCGCCCGGTCATCTTAGCGAAACGCTGCGACCCTACCAGCTTACCGGTTTTCACTGGCTTAATTTCCTGAAAGAAACGGGCTGCGGCGGCATATTGGCCGACGATATGGGTTTGGGTAAAACCCTGCAGGCACTAACCATGCTGGAGCATTTTGAGAATACAACCGGCAATCTCAAGGCATTGGTAGTATGCCCAACATCGCTGTTGTATAACTGGGAAAATGAGATAAAGAAATTTACGCCAGAGATGGAATACTTTATTCATCATGGTCCGCAGCGTTCAAGAAAAAGCGAGGAGTTATTGCCCCACCATATCATCATTACTACCTATGGCACTTTGCGCAGCGATATACTGTTGCTGCAAGAGTTGGAATGGGATTATGTAATACTTGATGAGAGTCAGGCCATAAAAAACCCGAACAGTAAAGTGGCGAAAGCAGCAACGCTCTTGCGCAGTCACCAACGCTTATGCATGAGTGGTACGCCTTTGCAGAACAACACTTTTGATATTTATGCACAAATGAATTTTCTGAATCCGGGATTGCTGGGCAGTACCGATTTTTTCAGAAATGAATTTGCAACGCCCATTGATAAATTTGGTGAAAAAGAGCAAAAGGAACATTTGCGCAAGTTGATGTATCCGTTCATTTTGCGCCGTACCAAGGAGCAGGTAGCCCGCGATCTGCCGGAGAAGACAGAAACCATTTTGTATTGCGAAATGGAGAGCGAGCAACGCCGCATTTATGATGCCTTCCGCAACGACTACAGGGATAAAGTATTGGGTGTAATTGATGCACAAGGAATGGAGCGTAGCCAACTCACCATATTGCAGGGCCTTATGAAGTTGCGGCAGATTTGTGATAGCCCTGCTATTTTGAATGAAGATGTAAAATTGCCCAACCACTCCATTAAGCTGGATGAAATTGTAAGGGAGATAAAGGAAAATATCAGCGACCACAAAGCCCTGGTTTTTTCGCAGTTTTTGGGCATGCTTGCGCTAATCAAAGACCGCCTGGTGAAGGAAGGCATAAGCTTTGAGTACTTTGATGGCAGCACAAGCATTAATGAACGGCAAAGGGCAATTGATAATTTTCAATCGAACAACGAGTGCCGTGTGTTTCTCATATCACTTAAAGCCGGTGGCGTAGGGCTTAACCTTACCG
>JAHEMO010000064.1 GCA_024643625.1 Chitinophagaceae bacterium | reverse complement strand
GCCATAAGCCAAATCGTGCGGAATATAAAATTTGTAGGTAGAACCTACTGGCATTTGCTGTACACCTTCTGTCCAGCCACGAATAACGCCGCTTAGCGGGAATTGAGCAGGTTCGCCACGGTCGCGGCTACTGTCAAATTTGGTACCATTGAGCAAGGTGCCTACATAGTGCACTTTTACCATGTTTTCAGCGGTAGGTTTTGGCCCTTCGCCCTGCTTAATAATTTCATATTGCAGGCCATTGGGCATGGTTACCACACCGGGTCGCTTGCCATTCGTGGCTAAAAATGCCTGTCCTTCATTTATCATCGGCTGCACTTTTTTCATAGCAGCTTCCTGCAATTTTTGACGTAGTATATTATTTGCCATTTCTGCATCCATTAAGGTAGTGTCGTTTTCAATTACTGCGCGTACCGCATTTCTTAATGCATCGTAGTTTAATGTATCAATGCCTTGTTGTTTAAAAAAGCCTGCATCCAAAATACCAATAGCGTAGCTTAAGCTATCCAGGCCGTTTTTGAGCACGGGCACCTTTGGTTTGGCGGGTACCTGTGGCTTTACAGTTGTTGGCGGTTTAGGTTTTACGGCAGGTTTTGTTTGGGCAAATGTGGTCACGCCTGCCATTGTGCATACCAATGCCAGCAGGATATAATTCTTTTTGTTGTTCATGTAACGGCTAAATCTGTTTATATGGATAATTTATCGTGCTGCAAATATTGGGCAAATCAGCATCCTGATTGCAGGCAGTTTGCTAATCTTCCCGCAAAGCCTTGCCCGTAAGTTGTATGAAAACGTCCTCAAGGTTGGCTTTTTTCATTTCCATGGTGCGCTCAAATCCTCCGGCAACCAATTGGTCTATCAGTGCATGCGGTGTATCGATGGCAATAATATTGCCTTCGTCAATGATGGCCACGCGGTCGGCAAGCTGCTCTGCCTCGTCCATATAATGCGTGGTAAGAATAATAGTAACGCCCTGCTGCCGTATTTGCCGGATGAGCGCCCACAAATTGCGCCGTGCCTGAGGATCGAGGCCAGTGGTAGGTTCATCCAGAAAGATAATTTCCGGATCGTTAATAAGGGTAGTAGCCAGTGAAAAGCGCTGCTGTTGTCCGCCGCTCAGCTCTTTGAACTTGCTTTTTGCTTTTTCCTGAAGGTTTACAAGCCCCAGCAATTCCATGGGATCGCGCTGCTTATTGTAAAGGCCATTAAACATGTGCAACAGTTCGGTAAGGTTGAGGCCGGGGTAGTAGCCGCTGCTTTGGAGTTGTACGCCAATTATTTTTTTGATGGCTTGCGGATTTTTATCCAGATCGAAACCTTTTACCCAAACCTTGCCGGCCGTTTTTTTACGCAGTGTTTCTATTATTTCAAGTGTGGTGCTTTTGCCGGCACCGTTGGGCCCAAGCAAGCCAAATATTTCACCGGGCATCACGCTAAACGAAATGCCGTTTACGGCCGTAAAGCCGTTGTATTTTTTTACCAGTTGATCAACTTTAATAATGGGTTCCATAGACCTTGTGAAACTATATAACCTTATGCAATTGAATCGCCAACTTGCATACTTTGTTTAAGTTCTGCCATCATTTCGCTGCTACCCAAAAAGTATGGCGTACGTTCATGCAGGCCGGTGGGTTTTACTTCAAGCAAATCAACCTCACCATTGGTAGCCACGCCACCCGCTATGCGCATAATAAAGCTGAAGGGGATGCATTCATATACCAATCGCAGTTTGCCGTTTGGTGCATCAGCCGAAGCCGGATACATAAAAATGCCGCCCTTTAGCAAAGTGCGGTGTATATCGGCCACCATGCTGCCGGTATAGCGCAATTTGTACCCCTCTTTAGGTTGCGTGCCGCGCTCTTCGCAGGCATCAAGATATTGCTGCACTCCCTTGCCAAATGTTTTATAGCCACCATAGTTTACGCTATAATATTTGCCATCGGTTGGGCACTGAATGTTAGGATGGCTCAAACAGAATTCGCCTACACTGGGGTCGAGCGTAAAGCCATTAACTCCGCGCCTGGTGGCATATACCAGCATGGTGCTGCTGCCGTACAGTATATATCCTGCTGCTACAAGTAACTTGCCCTGTTGCAAAAAATCTTCCATAACTGCGGGCGTACCCAGTGGGCTAATGCGCTTAAATACGCCAAACACCGTACCAATGCTCACGTTCACATCAATATTGCTGCTGCCATCAAGAGGATCCATTACCACTACATACTTGCTGCTATTGCTTATTGGATCGTCAAACAGGATCACATTTTCGTTTTCCTCGCTGCAGGCGGCAGCGCAATACAAACTGTGGTTGAGTAAATCAAGCAAGGTTTTGTTGGCAAAATCATCCAGTTTCTGCACTTCTTCGCCTTGTACATTCTCAGCCCCGGCAGCGCCTAAAATATCTACCAAACCTGCGCGGTTTACTTCTGCATTTATCCTTTTGCCGGCAAGCCCGATGCTGCGCAGCAAACCGCTCAGCTCGCCGGTGGCCTGCGGAAAATTGCGTAGTTCCTGAATGGTAAATTCATCGAGCGTTATCAGTTTGCGCGAATACATAAGGCAATCTCTTTGGTGAAGGCGGTGAAAATAGGTATTTGGCTATAACAGAAGGTAGCCTTTTGCAGGTTATGTATCTATAGCAAAAATTTTGCATAGCACGCCACCTGCACTTACACATCTTTGCAGCCATGGCCACCAATTTTTTATGCATACCCTCGGGCTACTTGCATGGTTACGCTACGTTTTCCGATTTTGTTTCGGGCGATATATTGCCACAAACTACCCTTTTTGTGGGTGCTATGGGCCGTACTGATGACGCCTTGAAAGTAGTGGCGCAAAACTTTGTTGCCAAACACACCGATGACGCGCTGCGCTTGTTTGAGCAGGTGAAGCAGCAGCATATAACCCTCGCTAAATATTTACTGGTGGTACAATATCTACCGGTAATACAGCAGATGCAGGACATATTTACAGAAGTGGAATGGCTGTTGCACGATGAACCTGTGCGCCATGATGCTTATTATGCCGATCAGATTTGCTGCGCGGGACCCTTGCTTAACAGCATCTTGTTGTCAGCGGTATGCACCGAAAATAAGAAGGCAAATGGATGGCTGGATGCCCGCGATATCCTGCGCACGGATAATCATTTTGGCGATGCAGAATTGCTGGCTGAATTGACAAATATGGCCGATCTGGACATACATCAAAAACTTCATTCCCTGCTCATATTGCCATGGGGCGTAGGCAGCACTACAGACAATGAGAGTACCCGATACCAGCCTGGTAAGTTGACAGACTTGCTACGGCAGCAATGGCCGGATAGCAAAATGCAGGTGTTGGGGCAGGAAGGATAAATTAAACTTCTTTGCTATCGGGTTGCCTTAATACTCCGATTCTTCTACTACTTCAGTTTTGGGAGGAGCTTCTACTACAATGGTTTGAATGAGCTTCATGGCCACATTACCCTCGTTACGCCATGCCGGCGTCCATTTGGGCATACTTTCAAACCGGTCGAGGATGAGATTATTAATTTCATTATTGGCTTTGCTGCTCACTGTTACGTTTACCACTTCGCCATCTTTATCAACAACAAAATTTACATCAATATAGGCCCGAATTTTTTCTGACGGCAACAGGGGCTTCAACTCATTTTGCAAGGAGGCAATCCATTTAGAAAAAGCATCGAGGCCGCCGGGAAACTCTGGTTGTTTGTACACCGCTGCATAAAAATCTTTGTCAGTAAGGGGCCGCGTTTTTGCCGCCGTTCTGCGCTTCTCCGTATTTTCTACATATTTCTCCGGCTCTTTAAATTCCGGAACTTTATAATCCTGCAACAGGCTATAATGTCCGTTATCATCAATAATAATATTGGGCAGGTTGCGCTTTTCATTAAAATAGAAATACGTTTTGCGATACACGTCCACCATCGGCTGATATTCCGGATGTTTTTCCATGTACTTGTCCAATCTTTCTACGGCTTTTTTATTGCGGAATTTTATAGGTAAGACGTGAATAGGGATATAATCCTGGCCCTGATCTTTTGTAATAGCGGCCAATACATAGAGTTCTTCAATAATGGGGTCAGTAAGCGGAATGCATCCAACCGTAACGCAGCTTCCGTGTACATAAATAGCGCCGCCGGGTTTTTTCTCATCGCTCAGCACCCTGTCGCTGGGATTGGGATAATTTACACCAAGGGCTAAATGGTAATTGCTGTTGGGCCTGAATTCGTTGATATAATAAAATCCTTCGGGTACCTGATAATCGCCTTCAAAACGCTTCGGTCCCAGGTCGCCGGCGAGGGCGCACACTTTATAGCTTTTAAAAAGTTTGTAAGGCTCTGTGGCCCGGCTTTTTACCCAAATCTCTAACTGGCTATCGTACTTGAAAGAGCGGATATACATGTATTTCGCCGGCCATTCAAGTCCCTTAGCTTCAAATTCTTTTTGCAGCCAAAGTTCCTTTTCAGAAAAGGCTTTTTCTACCCTGACAAAAGATTTCTGAAAACTCAAAAAGTCGCGTTGCATAGGCGGTTGGGCCATACCCGCTTGCCCTAACACCATGGCTATCAACGCTATAAATAAAATCCGCATACCTATCAATACTTTTTCAAACAAATAATCTGCCGCAAGGTAACCTTTTGGCTATATCCGGCCCCGGCTGGGTTATCACAAAAACGGTTAAACCTGTTGAAAATTATGAGGGATAACGCGGCAAAACCATGCGCAAAGCATATTAACACTACAGGTTGCCACGGGCTTCCTGTTCGCGTTCAATGGCTTCAAAAAGCGCCTTGAAATTGCCTTTGCCAAAACTCTTTGCACCTTTCCGCTGAATGATTTCAAAAAACAGCGTAGGTCGGTCCTGCACCGGTTTGGTGAACAATTGAAGCAGGTAGCCCTCATCATCGCGGTCAACTAGAATGCCCAGGTCTTTCAGTGGTTCCAGGTCCTCATCAATAGCACCAACGCGCTCCAGCAAATCGTCGTAATAGGTGGTGGGTACTTGTAAAAAATCGACGCCGCGGTTGCGCAGATCTGTTACGGTGGACACAATATCGTTTGTAGCAAGCGCAACGTGCTGACAGCCTTCACCGTCGTAATAATCCAGGTATTCTTCTACCTGACTTTTCCTTTTACCTTCAGCAGGTTCGTTGATAGGAAACTTCACAAAACCGTTGCCATTGCTCATTACTTTACTCATCAACGCAGAGTATTCAGTAGAGATATCGGTGTCATCAAAGGATAGAATATTGCGGAAGCCCATCACTTCTTCGTAAAAGTTTACCCATTTATTCATTTGATTCCATCCCACATTGCCAACGCAATGGTCAACATATTGCAGGCCGGTAGAATTGGGAGCATAATATGGATTGTGCCATGCCCTGAAGCCTGGCATAAAAGCGCCATTGTAATTTTTTCTCTCTACGAACAGATGAACCGTTTCGCCATAAGTTTCAATGCCACTCAATACTATTTCTCCATCCTCATCATGCAGGGTTAGGGGTTCCTGACAACTTACTGCTCCCCGTGTAGTGGTTTCCTGCCACGCATTCCGGGCATCATCTACGCGCAGCGCTAAAGTCTTTACACCATCGCCATGCTTGTACACATGGTCGGCAAGGGCATTGCCGCCACGCAGGGGCGTGGTGAGCATAAATGTGAGTTTGTGCTGGCGCACTACATAACTTACTTTATCCTTCACGCCGGTTTCCGGGCCGGCATAAGCAAGTGCCTGAAAGCCAAATGCACTCATATAATAATGGGCCGCCTGTTTGGCGTTACCTACATAGAATTCTACATAGTCAGTACCCTGCAGGGGTAAAAAATCGGCAGTGTTTGCGGTGCTTTTGGCCGCAGCAATCGTGGTTTGCATAAACAGAATTTTTATCAATGAAATCTGACATGCTTAAGCATAGCAGACGAGAACAGTAATGAGATACAATATGAGGCAGGGGAGAAAACAATATCAGCAGGCCGAATCCATGGCCAGCGTGCTTATCAAAAAAATATACGACTGTTCTGCAATGTGCATATGGCAAAAATACGCCAAAACGCATGTACTAGCCGGTAACAAACCGTGAATAATGCCTACGGCTGTACTTGCTTGTGCCGGTTTATAGATTGATCGAGTGAGCGGGCACTACCACCCCCGCGCAGCAGACGAATTAAAAATATGAGCGCTGTTATGGCCAGCACGATACCTACACCCCATTGCACCCAGTGCTGACCGTTTTGCAAATTATTGGCCAGCAGCGGCCCCCCAAGAATAAAAACGGCCAGCCCCAACAGCGTGCCGATGCCGATGCCCAACGTGTAAGCATTAAAATCCGGAACCCCTGTGCCCAATTTACCACTGTTAATAAATACTGCGCTCCAGCCAAACCAATAGGGGAATTGCATAGGGTTGGCTGCGCTTATGCCCATGCCAAGGAGGAAAGCAGTAGGTAAAGTTAGTTTCCTGATAAAAATAGCCTGTTGTTCCGCTGGATGCATGGCGGCATATAAAGAAGCTACTGCCAACACCGCCACAATGGCAAAAGCCAGCCAATCCATTACCTGCAGCCATTTGCGAAAGCGCAGTAGTTTTTTTAAACCCACCAACAAGACGCGGGCATATATCACTTCTACTATGGCAGCGCCTGCAGCAAAAATCCAGGCTTTGCTATAGCCCTGATGGATGGCAATCTGCATGGCGGTTACATTAATTACACCAAGCGGTATGGCACCAAGGGCGCTTACTGCCAAACCCCGGAGGGCCTGCATGGCATAACTGATACCGCCGCTGTGCATTATTTTTTGCTTTTGGTAAAAATAGGTGGCCAAAGGTTCTGCATTATATTGCCCCCGTTCGTTTGAGGTTTACATTAGCGAGCATATAGCATAATTACAGAAAGTAAATTTTGATATGGCAGTACAAACAATGGCGCAAATGACCGCAGCGGGCAATAGTCCCGAAATATTATTTTGGGTAGGCTGCGCCGGAAGTTTTGATCAGCGGGCACAGCGCATTACCAAATCATTCGCACAGATATTAGAGAAAACCGGAATATCCTTTGCCATACTTGGCGCCGAAGAAATGTGTACCGGCGATCCCGCCCGCAGGGCCGGCAACGAGTTTCTGTTTCAAATGATGGCATATAACAATATTCAGGTGCTGAATGGCTATGGCGTAAAAAAAATCGTGACGGCTTGTCCGCATTGTTTTAATACGCTTGGCAACGAATACCCTGCATTGGGTGGTCATTACGAAGTCATTCATCATACCACCTTGTTACAACAATTGATAAACGAGGGCAAAATAAAAATGAAGGAGGGAGGCTCCTTCAAGGGTAAAAAAATTACCTATCACGACAGTTGCTATCTCGGCCGGATAAATAATATTTACGAAGCACCAAGGGCAGTACTTGAAGCGCTTGATGCCGAATTGGTAGAAATGAAACGCTGCCGCAGCAATGGTCTCTGTTGCGGTGCAGGCGGAGCGCAAATGTTTAAGGAAGAAGAGGAGGGGAGCACCCGGGTAAACTGGGATCGCACCAACGAAGCTATTGCTACCGGTGCCGCAATAATTGCCGCTGCCTGTCCATTTTGCAATACCATGCTAACGGATGGTGTAAAAAAAGGTGAGAAGGAAGACGATGTACAGGTAATGGATGTTGCCGAACTGATTGCCGCAAGTATGCAATGATATTTCCCGGGATAATAGTTTTTTAGCGTCAAATGTCTCAGCCGTTCGACGTCAAATATTTTTGAATACCGGCTGAATAGCCGGTTGACTTTTCTTTGAAACACACATTACACTATGAGCAAGGTTTTAATCATTGACGATGAGCGAGCCATCAGAAATACGCTGGCGGAAATATTGGAACACGAAGGCTATAAAATAGAAACTGCCGAACACGGCGAAGAAGGATACGATAAGCTTATCAGAACAAAGCCCGATGTAGTGCTGTGCGATATTAAAATGCCGCGTATGGATGGCATGGAATTTTTGGAGAAAGCCCGCGATCATTCGCCCGATACACCACTGATTATGATTAGCGGTCACGGTAATATTGATACAGCAGTAGAAGCGGTAAAAAAAGGCGCCTACGATTATATCAGCAAACCACCCGATTTAAACAGATTGCTGATAACCCTGCGCAATGCGCTGGATAAAAATGATTTGGTTACTGAAACCAAGGCGCTCAAACGCCGCATAAGCAAGGCCTACGACATTGTTGGCGAAAGCCAACCCATCGGAAAAATTAAAGAAACCATTGAAAAGGTGGCACCAACGGAAGCCCGTGTTTTGATAACCGGCGAAAACGGTGTGGGTAAAGAATTGGTAGCGCGATGGATTCATGAAATGTCGCCACGCAGCAAGCAACCGTTAATTGAAGTGAACTGCGCTGCCATACCCAATGAGTTGATAGAAAGCGAACTATTTGGCCACGAAAAAGGATCATTTACTTCAGCGGTAAAGCAGCGTATAGGCAAGTTTGAGCAAGCCAATGAAGGCACACTTTTTCTGGATGAGATAGGCGATATGAGCCTGGATGCGCAGGCCAAAGTGCTGCGTGCCTTGCAGGAAGGTACCATTACCCGCGTGGGTGGCGAAAAAGAAATTCGGGTAGGCCCCCGCGTAATTGCGGCTACTAATAAAAATTTGTTGGAGGAAGTGGAAGCCAAACGTTTCAGGCTTGATCTCTATCACCGCCTGAGTGTAATTGTTATCCATGTGCCATCACTTAACGAGCGCCGCGAGGATATTCCCCTGTTGATTGAGAATTTTTTGAGTACCGTATGTGAAGATTATGGCATCGCAAAAAAGAATATGCATCCGGACGCTATAGCCTTGCTGAAACAATATAACTGGACGGGCAATATTCGTGAACTGCGCAATGTGGTGGAGCGTCTGGTCATATTGGGTGAACGCACCATTACGCCAGCCGATGTACAGGCGCACGTAAAACTTTAACCAATAAAAGCCTGCGGCTAATTCAGCGATTTTATAATGCCTTCTGCCACCATGCGGTCCTTTAAATAGGCGTGAAACTCAATACTGCTGTGGATGATTCTTGCGTTCTCCGGCATATCTGCCGAATCAATATTTTGTGTTTCAATACCACTAATGACGATTGTCTTATCCGGAAAGCGCTGACAGAGTCTCTCCAGATATTCTTGCGTACTGAGGTTGCTGAGGTTTGTAATCAGATGAAAATGCAGGATTTCAATAGGGCGTTTGTTTACAATAATTTCCAGCCCTTCCAACGGCACATTTACCCCTAAATTAATTACGCCCAAACCATTTAGTTTCATCAGGTATTGCATGTACAAAATGGGTATTTCATGATACTCTTCCGGCGGAGTAAACAAAACAATTCTGTAGGCGCTCGCGGAAGTGCGCGGTAAAGAATTTATTTCTGCTACCAGCATTTGCCTGATTAGGTTGCTGGCAAAATGCTCCTGACAGGGTATCAGACTATCCGTCATCCACATAAGCCCAACTTTTTGCAGAAATGGGTACACCACTTTGTCCATGGTTTCCTCCATGCCCAATTCCAACTTGATGGCCTGTAAGGTTCTGCTAAAGCTATCATCATCAAAGTCCATGCTGTATTGCAGCAGCCTGTCGGTTACGGCTTTATAAAATTGACCGGCTTCTATATCCGCTTTTATTTTTTCGTCAATGACTTGCTTGCCCATTCGGGCAATAGTGGAGATACGGTGGCCCTGATAGTAAAGGTGCACCACCCGAAGCAGGTCTTTCAGGTCTTCGTTGCTGTACAATCGGTGCTGACTTTCTTTACGAGCCGGCGTTATGATACCATATCGCTGTTCCCAAACGCGCAGGGTGTGCGATTTGATGCCGCTCAGCCGCTCCATGTCGCTGATGGTAAATTGCTGCATATTGGTTGGCGGCAAGGCTGTAAAAAGGGTTAACCTTGCCGGATAGCGGCAAAATAGAAATTGGATCGCAGGAAGCCCTTTGTTGTTCATTTTTCCAACCCTGTAATTTGCACAAGGCATATGCTACCAATGGCGTAAGGAAATGCTAAACGATGCGGGAATGGCAGACCGAAGGGTGAAACGGGTATTTTTGCCCGCCCCGGAAAATGACGGCATGCATACCGGTAAAATGAATAACTATGGGATGGATAATTTTTTTGATAGGGACCCTTGGCTGGCATATCGGCATGTATGGCATGTTTAAAAAGGCGGGTATTGAGCCCTGGAAAGCCTTAATACCTTTTTACAATACCTGGTGCATGGTAGAGAAATGCCAATTGAAAAAGGCCTGGTTTTGGTTGCAATTGATACCCATTGCCGGGCAATTTGTGACCATTTGGATTACCATCATTTTCGTAATGCACTTTGGCCGGTTTAATGTGCTCCACCATGCCGCTACCGTTTTGGTCCCCTTTATTTACTTTCCTTACCTCGCTTTTTCTTCCCAGGAAAAATACGCCGGTCACGAAGTGTACAAGAATTACAAGAAGCCCGGTAGTAGAGAATGGGTGGATGCTGCGGTGTTTGCTATAGTGGCAGCAACCCTTATACGCACTTTCATCTTTGAGGCCTATACCATTCCTACCGGATCGATGGAGAAAACCTTGCTGGTGAACGATTTTTTGTTTGTAGATAAAATGGCTTACGGCCCCCGTATTCCAAAAACACCGCTGAGTTTTCCGTTTGTGCATAATCTTATGCCCAGCAGCCAGGTGCCCAGTTACCTTAAATGGCTGCAGTTAGATTATCGCCGGCTGCCCGGCTATACCAAAGTGAAGCGTAATGATGTGGTAGTCTTCAATTTTCCCATGGGCGATACTGTTATTAACAGACCCGACTTCGGTTCGGCCCGTCCGTATTATGATATTCTGCGGACGGAACATGGCGGCAATCGTGAATCCCTGATGGCCAAATACGATGGTGAAATACTGGTGCATCCCTACGATAAAGCTGATAATTATATCAAACGCTGTGTAGGTATGCCCGGAGATAAACTGCAGGTAAAGCAGGGCATTTTGTACATAAACGATAAGCCTGCCGAGCAGCCTGATGGCGCACAAATCAGCTATCTGGTAAAAACAAATGGTACCAATTTTGATTTGGAACAGGTGAATGAAGAGAACGATTTGGGGCTGCGCGACGTAGCAACGGCCATGTATAGTCGCACCGATAGTTTATGGTTCATCAACATGACTGCGGCATCTGCCGAAAAGCTAAAGGCGCTACCTTTTGTAACTGCCGTAAACATCTTTGAACAACCCGATCCACCATCGGAATTGTTTCCACATGTAGCCTCGTTGGGTTGGACAAGAGATAATTATGGGCCAATAGACATTCCTGCCGCAGGCAAAACTGTAGCATTAAACAGCAGCACGTTACCGTTTTACCAGCGGCTCATTACCGTGTACGAGGGCCACGACCTTCAGGTAGCTGCAGGCGGCATTACTATTGATGGCCAGCCAGCCAGCACTTACACTTTTCAATACAATTACTATTGGATGATGGGCGACAACCGACACAACAGTCAGGATAGTCGCTTTTGGGGTTTTGTGCCCGAAACGCATATTGTGGGAAAAGCAAGCCTGATATGGTTTAGCTGGGAGGGTGGCCCGCGTTGGAACCGCATTTTCCGCCGCATTCGTTAGCCATAGAAAGGGTAAGGTACCAAGAGCAATGGTGTTCGATAAGCGAAGCCATTGCTTTTTTTGTTTACTTCGTAACGATGTCCTCACAACAGCTTACCATTAATTTCGATCGGCTTGCCGATATAACGCAGCTGCCGCTGCCGTTGCAGGAATTGCTAGCCGCAGCGCGAAAGGCCACAGCTGATGCTTATGCGCCATACAGTAATTTTTATGTAGCAACAGCTGCACGCGTGGGAGAGCATATCGTTACCACTACTAATCAGGAAAATGCCAGTTTTCCGGTAGGCCTTTGCGCAGAGCGAACCCTGCTTTCGGTACTTACTACTCAATATGCTCATGCACCTGTGGAAGCTATTGCACTGAGTTACCATAACCGGCGTGCTCATGCCGATAGCCATGCGCCCATTTCGCCGTGCGGCCTATGCCGGCAAAGCTTGCTTGAATTTGAGCAGCGCATGGGAAGACCTATTCCTATCCTCATGAGTGGCATGACTGGTGAAATAATTATGCTGCATGCCATCAAAGATTTACTTCCATTTTCGTTTAGCAGTCACCAGTTAAAATAACGAAGCTTGCGTGGTTTTTCCGCTTACGAAGCGCTCGTGCTGCAATAGCCATTGTTTGCGGTACAATCCGCCTGCGTAGCCGGTAAGGCTTCCATCGCTGCCTATAACCCTGTGGCAGGGCACTACAATAGCAATATCATTTTTGCCGTTGGCAGAAGCTGCTGCACGTATTGTTTTCGCATCGCCAAGCCATCGCGCCATTTGCATATAACTCACCGTTTTGCCAAAGGGTATCAGCAGCAACTGTTGCCATACTTTTTGCTGAAAAGCAGAACCCTGTTGTTGTATTGGCAAATCGAAAATTTGCCGGCGGCCCTCAAAGTATTCCGATAGTTGTGCGGCAGCCTGCATTTGTAATGAGCTAGCAGGCGGGCCAAAACTTGTTTCGTCGGTAAAATGAATACGGCTGATAACAAAATCAGTGGAAGTTATTTCCAGATAGCCAATTGGAGAGGGTATGGCACAGGTTGTTGGGTTATCCAATTCGGTTGCCATTGCTTACGCCTTGTTCGGGTTGTAATAAAATAACTTCTTCGCCTTGGTACACGCCCAATACAAGGCACTCACTCATAAAGTCGGCTATCTGCTTAGGCGGAAAATTTACCACAGCAATTACCTGTCTGCCTACCAATTGCTGGGGCAGGTAACGGTGCGTAATTTGTGCCGACGATCGCTTAATGCCAAGCGGCCCAAAATCAATGGTTAGTTTATAAGCAGGTTTTTTTGCTTTGGCAAAAATCTCTGCATGTAACACAGTGCCTGCCCGCATATCTACCGCTTCAAATTGCTCCCAACGCAGCAGCGCTTCATTCGTCATGTTTGTAAATATTGGTTGGGAATATTGGGGATGCTAATTTTTTTGCCGTAGGCATGCGTCATTAAAATAGAAAGGTTCTCAGCTGTCTGATTTTCGTCGCGGTGCATTTGCGGTAACCTGCCCATCAGCGCATAGCTTATAGTATCAACAGACGGTATCAGGGTTTCCCAGGGAAAGCCCTGCCCCCATATAATTCCTTTTACAAAATGTAATGGGTTGGCCCCTTTTTGCAATAGCCAATGCATCATGTCGGCAGATGCGTGGCTGTTTTGATTCACGGTATGAAACAAAGGCGTTTGGCCACCAAAACCATTAGCGTCTTTATCCGCAACGACGTCAATGTCCAGCCCGTTGGCATGTAATACTTCGGCGCAGGATACATGGTTGTATTCAGCACAAATATGCATGAGCGATACACCTTGCATGCCGGTGTACGCGCTGCGCAAATAATATTGTTGATGCGCCAGTTTGGGATGTTCGGCAAACTGTCGTTGCAGCCAATGCGCATCGTTGCTTAGTACCGCTAATAAGGCAGGCGTTTCCCAATGCAATCCGTGCCGTATGCATACCCGCACACAATCTGCAAACCTGCTGCTACGGGTATACATGCTGATAAGCAATCCAAACCAACTGTCGTTTTCAAACGAATCGTTGGGATGCTGTCCGTTTGCAAATGCATGATCAATGGCGGTTACATCATGTGTCTCAATGGCAAAAGCTAATTGTTGTAACTTATCCATGGTTACAAAGTAAGCCTTTAGGCCTTTGTTGCCAAAAGCTTAGTTGAGGTTAGATGCCTTGCTGACAGGTGTAAACGTGTGGATGGGATGGTATAGCGTATCACGCTCCACCGCTATGCGTCCGGCCTGTTCTATAAGCGAAACAAGTTCTTCGGTACTCATGGCCGGTGTTTGCTCTTCGCTGCCAGCCATACTGTATATTTTAGTACTGTCATCAATGGTGCCATCAATATCATTTACGCCAAAACTCAGGCTCATTTGTGCATTGTGGCGGCCAAGCATGGGCCAGTATGCTTTGAGGTGCGGAAAGTTGTCCATATACAATCTTGCAATCGCATACAGCCGCATGTCTTCTATGAGCGTTACCTCGGGCACATGGCTCATTTCGTTATCAAAATTTCTGAATTTGAGCGGGATGAAGGTGTTGAAGCCTTTGGTTTCATCCTGCAACTGCCGCAGCCGCTCCATATGGTCTACCCGGTGAAAACTATTTTCATAATGACCGTACAACATAGTTGCATTACTGTGCATACCTAGCTCATGTGCAGTGCGGTGAATATGCAGCCATCCATCGCCATCCACTTTATCGGCGCAAATTTTTTCCCGCACTTCGGGGTGAAATATTTCGGCGCCACCACCGGGCAGGCTTTGCAATCCGGCTTCGTGCATTAGTTTCATCCCTTCAGCTACGGTTACTTTGGCTTTGCGAAACATATAATCAAGTTCTACCGCCGTAAACCCTTTTATATGCAGGTCGGGCCGATGGGCTTTAATTTGACGCATCAGATCCATAAAAAAGTACATATCCATCTTTGGATGTACGCCACCCACGATATGCACTTCGGTCACAGGTTTGCCGTCGTAGCTTTTTACAATATCAAGCATTTGCTGCAGGCTTAGTTCCCAGCCTTCTTCCTTGTTTTTGTAGAGACGGCTATAGCTGCAAAATTTACAACTGAACACACACACATTAGTAGGCTCTATATGAAAATT
>JAHEMO010000001.1 GCA_024643625.1 Chitinophagaceae bacterium | reverse complement strand
TGTTTTAATTTTTCTGTAACCGGATACACCGGTTCAAGAAATGCTTTGGGCCCCTTGTCTTCCTCCGTTGCCGATTCCATTTCGGGGTGCACAATCTGGGGGCGGTTCTTAAACCAGCTTAGCCGGCCAAAAGCCAGGTAAACGCTGCCTTCTGTAATATTTTTTTTAGCGTAGCTGATGCCCTGAAACCAGGTAAGTTCCAGCGATCCGGTATTATCGCGCAGCCAGGCAGTAAGGCGACGGGCACGACCTTTGCCAGGTACTTCCTCTACCGACACAATAGTTCCCTGCACCAGGGCTTGCTCAACAGATGGCTGCAAAGCCGCAATAGGAATAATGCGTGTTTTATCTACATGCCGGTAAGGGAAATGCTCCAGCAAATCACCAAAATTATCAATGTTTAATTCGGATCGAAGCAATGCGGCACGCTGTGGTCCAACGCCTTTCAGGTATTCTATTGGCGTATCGAGTATGGCAGATGGAGAACTGATAGCTGCAATGGTTTGGCAAATAATGGGGAGAAGCTGCTGTGATTTTGCGAAGGTAAGCATGTTACACAGAGTGGTGATTGGATTCATTTGCCCGCAATCATTTTGTCCGTATGCACTCAAAATACTACTTTGGCTCACCTGCGTTACGCAATTTGCTCTCTCCTTTACCATTAAAAATAGTTTGATGAAGAAAGTTATAGTACTCGGTGGCGGAGTGGCTGGCATGAGTGCTGCGCACGAATTAATTACCCGCGGTTTTGCAGTTGAGGTTTACGAGCGCCACCATCGTTATTGCGGTGGCAAAGCAAGAAGCGTTGATGTAAAAGGTACAGATGAAATTACACCCGGCAAATTCTTGCCCGGCGAACATGGGTTTAGATTTTTTCCGGGGTTTTATAAGCATGTAACAGATACCATGCAGCGTACTCCTGTGCAGCATGCCGATGGCAGTTGGGGCACGGCATTTGACAATCTTACCCCTACCAACCGGGTAATGATAGCGCGCTATGGCAAACAGCCAATAGATACTATCGTCAACTTCCCTGAAAGCATCGCAGATCTTAAAGCAGCCCTTTCTGCCTTTCATGCCAACACCGGGCTTACCGCAGAAGAGAAAACTTTTTTTGCAGAAAGAATATGGCAACTGATGACGAGTTGCTATGACCGCCGGGCCAATGATTACGAGCGACTGAGTTGGTGGGATTATTTGCAGGCCGATAGATTCAGTGACAATTACCGTTCATTGTTGGTACAGGGTCTCACGCGTACTCTGGTAGCGGCTAATGCCAGGTATGCCAGCACCAAAACCGGTGGTGATATTTTTCTGCAACTCATTTTTAATATGATGAGCCCAGGCACACATACCGACAGGGTATTGAATGCCCCCACTAACGATGCATGGCTGAACCCATGGCTTGCCTATCTGCAAGAGCAAGGTGTGCAGTACCATATGCATTGCAGCGCAGAAGAAATACTTATGAAAAATGGCAGCATTTCGGGTGTCGTCATTAGCAACCACAATGAGCAAAGCACAAACACAGTACAAGCCGATTATTATATAATGGCCGTGCCTATAGAAAGAGCCGCCAGGCTAATGAATGCTGAAGTGCTGAAGGCCGACCCGACATTGAAAGGAAGCATAGCGTTGGCAAAAAGCGTTGCGTGGATGAATGGTATTCAGTTCTATTTAAACAACGTGGTGGACCTTGACCACGGGCATGCCATTTACTCCGACAGCAACTGGGCCATTACCTCTATTTCGCAATTGCAATTTTGGGGCAGCTATGATATTGCCGACCGGGGAAACGGAAAAGTAAGGACCGTTTTTTCAGTGGATATCAGCGATTGGGATAATACCGGATTGGTACATGGAGCAGCTAAGAATTGCAGTCACCAACAGATTAAAGAGGAAGTTTGGGAGCAGTTAAAAAAGAGTCTTAACGTAGAGGGTAAAACAGTGTTGCGCGACGATATGATTGAATACTGGCATATAGATGGCGACATCAAAGAAGCCACTCCAGAAAGGGAAACAGATAGTGAGCCATTGTTGGTAAATACTATTAATAGCTGGGGCCTGAGGCCTGAGGCTTACACTGCCATCCCAAATTTATTTCTGGCATCGGATTATGTGCGAACCTATACTGATCTGGCCACTATGGAAGGGGCAAATGAGGCGGCTCGAAGAGCCGTGAACAGCATTTTGGAAGCCGCAGGAAGTAATGCCGACAGTTGTGCAATATGGAACCTCCATGAACCGGGCATTTTGGCTGGCTTACGTCGTCACGATCAGGAACGATATGACAAAGGTCTTCCCTGGCAACATTACGAGCCCTGGTGGATGAAAATACTGTTGGCCATTATGCGATTTATAAAAGGATTGTTTGGCCACGCAAAATCTTCTTAAGCTAGACAAGCAGATAAACTTGAACATTAAACCACCAAGCAAATTATTATGCTCCTCAGCCGGTTGACCGAAAAAACATTTGTAATAGCCACAATGGCCACTACACTACTGGTGGCTATGCTTTCAGCATGGTTTAAGTGGGGATATTTGTCGGCTTTCATGTTGGCCATTGGCATGTTTACTGTGCTCGGAAGTTTTGCCATATTTCGCAAAGATGCTTTTCTGCAAAAGCTGCTTATGTTTGGATTGATAGCTGGCTTTGTGGAATTGGCTGCCGATAATTGGTTGGTCAACACCATTCAATCACTAGTATATCCTGCCAGCGAACCAAAAATCTGGGCATCACCAAATTATATGCCGTTTGCCTGGGCTGTAATACTGGTGCAGGTGGGCTATCTGGGTTATTTAGTATCTAAAAAGCATAATATGCTAAAGGCCATGCTGGTAAGTTTTTGCATTGGCATGTGTTTTATTCCGGTTTTTGAAACACTGGCCAAATATGCCGGTTGGTGGTACTACCACCCTACCCGCATGCTGGGCAATACGCCCTGGTATATAATTGTAGGCGAAGGCATTATTTGTTTTACCCTGCCCTTTATCTTTCGCAAGGAATTACGCGGCAGTATGGGAACAAGCCTGCTGGCCGGCATTATACAAGGTGTTTGGATATGGGGGGCTTATTGGCTGGCCCACACCCTTATACCGTAAAAACTACAAGTGAATAAACTCATACGATATTTTATACCCGCCAATCTTTCGCCCGACGAAGATATTCAGCGGAAGGCAAGGCTTACCATTGCCGTGTTGTTGATTATTGCCTACTTCAATATCAACTATATCATTATCAGTTGGCTGATTCCTTATCCGGGAGGGTTGTTATCGCAAATACCATTGCTCTTTATTTCAATCACTACACTTTGGTTGTACAAATCAGGATTTTCCGACAAGATTCTTTATCCTGTTTATTTTATTGCCTGCACGGTTTGCATAGCCATTACGGTGTATTATACCAATGGCTTTCTATCGGTACTATTTCCCTGGCTGGCCTCTACGCCAATCGTTGCCGTGCTGGTATGGAGCAAAAAAGGAAGTCGGATATCGCTGTTGTTTGTGCTGTTGGTAGAAATATTCTTCTTTTATCAATACCTGAACAACCACCCCTTTCCCGATCAAATTGCGGCCTCAAAGCCATGGGTGTACAAAACTTTTTATTTCACCTGCAATGCGGGGTTGGTGCTTATTCTTTATTGGATTGCTATAGTGTTTGAGAATGCCAAAGACACGGCACTACGCAATTTGCACACCCGAAATGAAGAATTAAGGATAGAAAAAGAAAAATCGGATACCCTGCTGCTCAATATATTACCCGAGGAGGTAGCAGAAGAATTGAAAGCCACCAATCGCACTACAGCAAAAAGTTTTGAGCTGGCCAGTGTTATGTTTTTGGACATTAAAGACTTTACCATACTTAGCGAGCAACAAAAGCCCGAAGAAGTAATTAAAGGACTTGACGAATATTTTGAAGCTTTTGATAAAATTGTAACGACGCAAGGCCTTGAAAAAATAAAAACTATTGGCGATGCATACATGTGCGCTTCCGGACTACCCACGGATAACCACAATCACGCTTACGATATAGTAGCCACGGCAATTTTGATGCTTGAAGAAGCGCATAAAATATCCTTGCAACGCATTGCAGCAGGAAAAATTGGTTACGAACTACGCGTAGGTATTAATAGCGGCCCATTGGTGGCAGGTGTTGTGGGCATAAAAAAGTTTGCTTACGACATTTGGGGTGATACCGTGAATACCGCCGCCCGGATGCAGCAAATGGGAGAAGCAGGGAGAATAAACCTTAGCGGAACCACTTACGAATTAGTAAAAGACAAATACAAATGCAGTTATCGTGGAAAATTACGTGCCAAACACAAAGGTGATATTGACATGTATTTTGTGGATGAGCTAATAGCCTAATTTCACGGACCATGCTAAGTCTTCAACCTGTTTACCGTGCCCTCAATATCCGACCAACCGAAGCCCCACTGGTGGGCAAATTGCTGTTGTTGCAGTTTATGCTCGGTATTGCCAATGGTATTATTACCGTTTCGTCATTAGGTTTTCTATTGTTAGGCAAGTATATTGATATCCAACAATTATCCTGGGTATACATTACGAGCGCATTATTACTATTTCCCATCAACGGCTTGTATGTGCGGCTCGATCTGAAATATGACCCGCGGCAATTATTGGGCATTGTTATAGCCGTAGCGCTGCTAACCATTCCGGCACTTGCCGCCATGTGGCACTATGTTCCCAAAAACGGCCCATGGATACCCATCATAATTGCTTCGTGGATCTTAATGGTATACCTCATAACCGGCTATGGCTATTGGGGCCTGGCAGCCGTATTCTTTAATGTCAGAGAAAGCCGCAGAGTATTTTCTGTGATTGGTGCCGGCGATCTTCCGGGAAAAATGCTGGCTTATGCCGTTATCCCCTTTTTTAAAGGGAAATATGAACTGGAGTTACTGTTATTGGTATCCCTCATATTTTTTGCAGCGGCCTTCTTAATAAACCGGTATTGGATTAGCACCGCAACCTTACCAGCAGCCGAACATGGCGATCATGGTCATGATCATGCACAGGATGGTGGCCATCAAACCCATGAACATAAGCATACCAAAGGCCGCAAATGGTGGGCTCGTTTTTTTGAAACACCACTCATCTTGCGCATTGCCGTATTCAGCATGGTAGGCTATGGCATACTGCACCTTGTGGAATTTTCTTTTTTTAAAGAGATAAAAATTAAATTCAGCAAAACGGACGATATCGTACAATTCGTAAGCCGTGTGTTATTCATCAGCAGCACCATTGCGCTGCTTTTTAAGCTGATACTCAGCAGCCGAATAATTAACCGGCTTGGCCTTGCCCGAAGCCTGGTTATTACGCCGATACTAACCATTATTGCCGCCTTATCCATACTGGCTATTAATCTCATGCAGGAGTCTACCAGTTGGAATCTTTACGGGCTTGCCATCATTTATGTATTTACCCCCATACTGCGCAGTGTAATGCAGGAGCCGGTGTTCTTCATTTTATTTCAACCGCTCAATGTTCATCTTCGCCTAAAAGGCCACATTATTGCCAAGGGCTATGTATATCCGCCAGCTTTAATGGCCACCGGTCTTATCATATATTTCTGGTTGCGGCAAAGTCCCGCAGCCAATACCATTGCTCCGGTTCTCATAACCGTAATTCTGCTCAGTATTGCATGCATATTTATTGTAGGAAGTATTAATAAGGCCTATGTAAAGGCAGTGATGCAATCAGTACAAAAAGGGTTTTTCGGTGGATTAGGTGTGTTTGCCAACAACGACAGCGTTACCCGAACTCTTCTCGAAAAAGTAATTTTTGGCAAGGAAGCTGAAAAAATTCACGCCATTAATCTTTTAAAGAAAAGTGATTATGAACACTACGAACAATTGATTTCTTCGCAACTACCCAACGCTTCGGATGCATTCAGATATTACCTGCTAAAAATTATTAAGCAGGAAAACTACAAGAAGGTGGTGCCGCTTGTGACACAACTATACCAATCTGAAACCATCCGAAAAACCAAAGAGCGCCTTTTTGAAGTAGTATGCGAACTGGACGAAACCTTTGCCCTCGACAAGTGGCAGCAGGCCGATAGTCATAGCTTCAAAGAAAAAAAAGCAATCCTTCGTTCCTTGCTGGACCACAACCCGGCCGGTACAGCGGATATTCTCGACAATCTTCATCAATCATCCGCAGCCCGTGAAGAAGACCTGCAATTGCTCCTATCTATTCTGCACAAAACTGACGATGCTTTTCAGCACCGGGTAATCAGTTCAGTATTAGACACTCCACCACAACAAAAGGAAACCGCTGAAGCCCTTATTAAGGCTCTTGGCAAATGCAAACAAACAATGCATGCCAATTTCATCCTGCATGAGCTAAGCGAAAATCGCCATCGGATGGCATGTAAAGAAGCTTTGCAAATGATGGGTGATAATATCTTTACCCAACACCAAAACATCATTAACGCTTTGCCGCACCGGGCTAAAAAAACTTTATTGGAAGTAGCATCCAATATTAAAACCGCGCCGGCTCAGCAATTTCTGATTGATCAATTAGTATCAAGCAACAGGCTTGAGTTAGAGACCATTGAAGCACTTTACAAACAAGGGCTAAAAGTGGATATTGCCCATAAAAATATTGTAACAGATCAGTTTGAAAATAATCTGCAACAAGCCGCCAATAAGCTTTGGTTGATAACACAAACAAAATTTACCGCAGAAGAACACTTGCTGGAGCGTGCCATAACCAACGAAATAGATGCGGATGCGCTAAGCGCCCTAAAACTGCTCAGCCTTACCGGCGACTTTCCTTACCTGCAACGCGTGATAGAATTAGTAGAAAAGGGGCAAAAGCATCAGATGCATAATGCCATTGAATTACTGGATCTCACCATTCCCAAACATTATTTTGATCAATTGGTGTTGTTGCTTGATTTTATTATGAATAACCACAAACCTATTTCCACACTGCAATCCAAAACAACAGTTTCCGCTCATAAAAATCTCCATGATGCTGTCATGAATTCGCCGGCCGGCTTTAGTGTCTGGACAAAATCGCTGGCATGGTACCTGGCAGCACAAAAAGGCGATAAGAAAATAGTTGCGGCACTAAAGCGACTGCCCGCCGGAGTCAGGCATCCTATGGAAGAGGAAACAAAACAATTTGTACTTTCAGCGCTTTCTAAATAATACGCCGTAACCATGTTGATGGTAGAAAAGGTACTTGCACTAAAGTCCACCGATATTTTTAAAGAAGTACCCGAACAGGATTTGGTGGACATTGCCATGATCATGGAGGAGATGGAATTAGATGAGGACGCTTTAATATTTAATAAAGGTGATATTGGCGATAGCTTGTACATTATTCATCAGGGCAGTGTGCGCATTCACGATGGGGCGCACGTATTTGCCACTTTGCATAGCAGTGAAATGTTTGGTGAATTATCGCTATTGGATGCAGAACCCAGATCGGCCGACGTAACTACCGCCGAAGAATGCTTACTGCTCTGCCTGAAGCAGGAACCATTTATGGAAGTGATGATACAAAACAGCCATGTACTAAAAGGTATTTTGGCCACACTATGCCGCAGACTTAGAGATGAGGACAAAAAAGCTGCAGCCGCCGCCAGGCGTCAAAGCGAAGCCTGACCGTTCACTTTCTTCAAAATAGCTTTCAGGTGAATCTCTTTTACCGGCGTACGCACCCTGTTGCTGTAGCTTGTAAAATAATGATGAAGCTTAAAAAATGCTACTTGCTTTTGCATCCATTCTTCTTGCGTAGTGATAATGCCGAACGATATCCACTCCTTCTTCAGGGTTTCGGAAATAGGATCAAAATCCTTTCGGCCCAAATAATCCAAATCAGCATCGCAAAGCATCTCGCCAAGCTTGTCCAATGGCGATTGGGGAATGCGGGTGGCCATTATAAGTGTGGCGATATAGTCTATTTCCGATTTGGAATAACTGAAAGACGGGAGCAATTCATCGGCAATTTCGCAGCCCCTACGCTCATGTTCCTTATACACATTCAAAAATCCTGAATCGTGCAGCAGGGCGGCAGTAGTAAGCAGGTCAAGCTTCTTTTTATCCGTCAGCTTTTCATTTTCTGCTATTACCTGTACCTGATTTATAACATCTAGAGTATGGGCAAGATTATGGTAGCTCAGCTGTTCCGGAAGACCAGCAAGCATTTCCGTAACATGTAGGTAAAGCTTGTCAAATCGAGCTGAGTAGCTTCTCATAGATAAGAAAGAAGGATAACAGAATTGCTACGTTTCCTCCAAATATATGTAGTCAGCCCTTTGAATTGATGAATAATCTTGTAAGAAAAAAGATTATTCGGGAAAAAAGTGCAAAATAAACCCCTGCTTATCTTCGCCGGCCTATGAAAAATGAGCGGATTCTTACCGGTATACGTCCTACGGGGTTTTTACACCTCGGCAATTACTTTGGCGCCACACGCAATTTTTTGCAACTGCAGCACCAATTTGAATGCTTTGTTTTTGTAGCCGACTGGCATAGCCTGACCACGCACCCGGATACCAGTCAGCTGAAAAACAGCGTAAAACGAGTAGTAGCCGAAAATATCGCTTGCGGCCTCGATCCGGAAAAAGTGACGCTGTATGTGCAAAGCGATGTGCCTGAAATTGCAGAATTGTATCTGTACCTCAATACGCTGGCCTATAAAGGCGAACTGGAAAAAACAACCACTTTCAAAGAAAAAGTAAGGCAGCATCCTGAAAATATCAATGCCGGCCTGCTTACCTACCCCGTGCTACAGGCAGCGGATATTATTATTCACCGGGCGGCCAAAGTACCTGTAGGCAAGGATCAGGAGCAACACCTGGAAATGGCGCGGAACTTTGCTCAACGCTTCAATTATCGTTATGGTGGTAGTGAAACCATATTGCCTGAGCCCTATGCTTTCAACTATGACGGGGGCGATTTGGTTAAAATACTGAGCCTTGATGGCAATGGCAAAATGAGCAAGAGCGAAAATGAATTGAACACTATTTTTTTGGCGGATGACGATAGCCTGATTCAGAAAAAAATAATGAAAGCCAAAACGGATGCAGGCCCGGTTACCCCTAATAGCACCAAGCCGGATTATATCGAAAACTTATTTACCCTGATGAAACTGGTAAGCAGCGCCGATACCGTGGCACGCTTTGAAGATGACTATAATAATTCATACGAAGGACATGTGGTAATAAGGTATGGCGACCTTAAGAAGCAACTGTCAGCAGATATGATTAGATTTTTGCAACCCATCCGCGAAAAAACAAATGAACTGTTGGCGAATGACCAATACTTATCGAAAATCATGCAAATGGGTAAAGAAAAAGCCCGCAGTAGCGCCGGTGAAACCATTGCGCTGGTAAGAAAGGCTATGGGTGTTCAATACTACTAAATTGAAACATGCTGCAGTAATAATAATGATTTCGGGCTCAAAAAAAATGGCGCGACAAACCTGAATTGCCTACTTTTCCGCTGACGAAAAATACCTTGAGAAACTAAGGCATACGCCCACAAAGAATAACAGGATATGGCTAAAAAAAGCAAGCCGAAACATATTGCTATAGCAGGAAATATTGGTGCCGGCAAAACCACTTTAACGGAGTTGCTCAGCAAACATTATAAGTGGATACCTCAGTTTGAGGATGTAGATCATAATCCCTACCTGTTTGACTTTTATGAGGATATGCCCCGCTGGAGTTTTAATCTGCAGATCTATTTTCTGAACAGCCGGCTTAACCAGCTGCTTGAAATACAAAGAGGTTCTGAAACTGTAATTCAGGATAGAACCATTTATGAAGATGCCATGATTTTTGCGCCCAACCTTTACGATATGGGCCTTATGAGCAAACGCGATTTTGATAACTACTTTCAGTTTTTTCAAACCCTGCGCAGCATGGTCCGTCCTCCCGATCTGCTCATCTACCTCAAAGCCTCAGTACCCACACTGGTTGGGCAAATTGAAAAACGTGGCCGGGAGTATGAAGAAAATATCAGGCTGGATTATTTGAAGAAACTGAACGACTACTACAACAAATTTGCCGACAATTATCGCGAAGGCGAAATGCTGGTGATTGACATAGATCGTAATAAGTTTCCAGAAAACGATGAACATCTTGGCGAAATCATGTCGAGAATAGACAGCACCCTTTTTGGGTTGTTTTAGCGATAATCCGGCTTCCGCCCCTGCCTTGCCTGCAATTAATTATAGCAGCGATATTCAAAATTAAAGGATAGCGACACGGTTCCTGTACCCTGCGTCGAAGGCAATGCCGCAACATATGCCGTGGGGTATCCATCGCCATTTTGCGCATACCCGCTATAAGTAGTGGTACGACTTTGCGGGGGCTGTGGCGGCTGATTAATGGAAAGCTTGTTTGTGGTAAGGGGGTAAGGGGTAAGGTTTCCCGCTTTTATCAGCATGGCATAAGGCATCAACTCCGGAAGTAACTCAAAATGCTGCAGTAATACATAATCGCTAATACGGGGGCCGCCTGCGTAATTTAATTCGCCAAGCAGCAAATCCGTTACACCCAGCGCATCAACATTATACTTGTTGAGTTGCTCGCCCTGAAAAGAAAACTTGTAGCGCTCAACCTCATTTACACCATCATCAAAAGTACGTTCGGTCAATTGGCCGGCCTGGTTATATGTGTAAAAGAACTCACCCACATCGGTAAGCAGTCCTTCCGCCTCATTGAGAAATTTTATCCGCCCTGCCGCATCTTTTACCAGATATGTTCCATTGCTCAGGTAAATGGTATCGCGGGTATACCGTATGGACATTGCGCCCGATACGCCACCGCCAGCAGTATAGCTAATAGAGGTGGCCGAACGTGTAGCGGAATCGTAGCTGATAATAAACTGCAACAATACTGCCGATCCATTGGAAATGGTAATTTGAGATGGCCCGCAGAATGGAGGCAGAGAGCCCTCGGTGAGTTCCTTCTGACAAGCACCAATGGATAGCAACATGGCCAGACCAATGAAAAATCCTACACCAACCTTGCCTTTATTCCAATTGCACATATCCCGATAGTATACTGTTTTTCCTTTAAAATACCTGATGCCTGATGAGACCGTAGCCATAAATGGGGGCAGCGGCAGTCAGATTAATGAGGCCAACACCTTTGGCAAACCAGGTTTCGTAAGTAACGGCAGTAGTAAAGCTACCTGTACCTGACTGAACCAATTGCTGTACCCGAATTTTAATTACCTGCTGGTACACTTTCTGAAAAACAGCAGCTTTTGTCCCCTTTTCAATAATCTCAAAAGTTCGTTTCGTTTTTACAGTACCTGTTCCACTGGCCGCAGGGCCTTCCAGCAAACTGGTTTCCCATTTGGTGCCAACAGGCTGGTTATCCTTTAAGAAAATAAAATCTTCGATAAGCGCCCCGGAGGAAACACCAATCACATCCACATCCGCCAGTTCACGATAATCGTTGGCAGCCCTCCGATAAAAAGAGGAATCGAGAACACCAATGCCATAATCCGTAGTAAAGAGATTATAGGTGGTACCGGGCGGCAACACGCCCTGCTTTCCGGTACTCAACTGCCGAGAAGTGTCCGAAGCCGTGGGGTTATTGTTCCTATAAGTCCAGTTGCTATTGGCCGTCAGGGGAAAATAATCACCGGTTCCAATGGGTTCAACGGTAAAGACATTTACCTGAAAGGAACAATTGCTACCCTTCCAAAGCACATTGTATGCAAATACACCGGTTTGTGCCGGTGTGCCATTGGCTTTCAAATCAACGGTCACAGTTCCGGTGGTGGCCGTACTGCCCGATCCGGCAAAATAAACGCCGTTCAAAGTATCGGACGAAACGATAAAAGTACCCGGAGTAGTAATGTTGAGGGATACCCGAACATAATTGCTCGTATCTGCAGGAAGGCCGATACCATAGGCTCCAAATACCACAAAATTGGCGCAGGCACCGCCCGCACCCAGCAGGCTTCCGGCAGATGTGCCCTGACCATCAGTTCCGCCATCGGGCAATCCGCTGGGATTACCATTTTCGTTGCTAAGCTCCTTGCTGCAGCCTATCGCCAACAGCATCAGCAGCGATAAGGCAACAACCGCCACTTTATTTTTCTTATGGACTACCATAGGGTACCAACTTAAGTTATTTTGATACCGTCAGTTTTCCGAACCCTGACGGATTAATTTACCTGAACATCGTCGGCCGTGCTTACGCTGGTTTCCACTGTTTGTCCGGCCTTTTCATGCTCTTTGGTAAAAAAACGTTTTTGAAACAGAAGTATTATAATCAACCCAATAGAAATACTGGCGTCAGCAATATTAAACACCGGGCTAAAGAATTCAAATGGCTCTCCACCAACCCATGGCATCCAGTCCGGATAGGTGGTCCTGATGATGGGAAAGTAAAGCATATCTACAACTTTACCGTGAAAGAGGCCGGCGTACCCGCCCGATTCGGGCAGGAAGGCGGCAACATTTCTGGCCAACGGATCGCTAGCTTCAAATACCAGGCCATAAAACAGGGAGTCGATTAGATTGCCTACCGCTCCGGCAAAAATTAAGGCTACGCAAATGATAAAGCCAGCATGCATTTGCTTACGAAGTATATCGCGAAGAAAGTACACGCCGAAACCAACCGCCGCCAACCTGAACACCGTGAGGGCTATTTTACCCCAACTTCCGCTTTCGCCCAACTTCCAGCCCCAGGCCATGCCTTCATTCTCTACAAAATGAAGATGAAACCAGTCGCCCAAAATCTTATGGTCTTCGCCCAGATAAAAGTTGGTTTTGATGTAAAACTTGAAAATCTGGTCGATAGCCAAAACCAGTAATATGATAACGATTACATGCTTTGCTCGCACAATGGGTTATTTATAATGAATAAAATCTGGCCAACAAACATCCTTATTTACACCACACACCATCCGCCGCAAGTCCTAAGGTAATGTTGAAAAACCGTTTACTGCCAATATCGGCGCGGTACGCGCTGCGAGATGCCGGTCATAATTTCGTAGCTGATAGTGTTGGCTGCCCCCGCTAAATCTTCCAGCGGGTTGGCCGGGCCAAATATTTCAGCTTCATCGCCCTCTGCCAGGCCGGAGATATGCGAGATATCTACCATACACATATCCATGCAAATGTGGCCCACAGTTGGCGCAACCTGTCCTTTGATAATGGCTTGCCAGGCACCGCGCCCGAGGCTTCTGGGCAACCCGTCGGCATAGCCTATACGCAGCACCGCAATTTTTCCATCGTGGGGCATACGGTTATCCAATCCATATCCTACAATTTCTCCCTGTGCTACCGGCTTTATTTGCGCTATGGTGGTGCGAAGGCGCAGTGCATGTTTGCTCCCTCCAGCACCTCCATACAATCCAATCCCTAGCCGAACCATATCAAAATGCGCTTCTTTAAAGCGGAGGATAGCATGGCTATTGGCCATGTGGCGAAGAAATGAAGTCCCCGTTACGGTAGCTAGTTGATTACTTGCCGCTACAAAAAGCGCTATCTGATTTTGGCTAACCTCATCGGCATCGGCAGACTCGGCAGCAATAAAATGGGTAAAGACTGATTTTACACGCATTACATCAGTGGTATTTAGCAAATGGCCTAATTCCGCTACCTCGGCGGGCAAAAAACCCAATCGATGCATGCCTGTATCTATCTTAATATGTACCGGGAAATCTTTAAGCCCTGCTTCACCGGCAAATTTTTTGAAAGCATGAAATCCCGGCATACTATATACCTCGGGTTCCAGGTTCCAGCTAATCAATTGACCATATGATTCCTCATCGGCATTTAATACCATAATAGGAAGCTGTATGCCGGCTTTGCGTAGGGCGATGCCTTCACCGGGATAGGCTACAGCCAAATAGTTTACACCGGCCCCTTCCAGCATCTTGGCTATTTCGGCATCGCCGCTGCCATAGCCAAATGCCTTCAGCATCACCATGGTCTTAACACCAGCAGCAAGCCTGCTGCGATAAGTATTCAGGTTATCACGAATAGCGTTCAAGTCAATTTCCAACACCGTTTGGTGACGATTTTCGGTGAGCAATTTTGCTACCGATTCAAAGCCAAAACGCCTGGCTCCCTTTATGAGGATGGTTTCATTATGAAAGCCGATATCAGGTAAATTGTCAAGCAATTGTGCAGTGGTAGCGTACACATGTACATGTGCTGCTGTATGTGAGGGCAGAGTTATTGCCTTCAGTTTTGGACCTACCATAACCAACCGGTGCAAATCCTGTTGTTGTAGTAATGCCACCAGGCTTTCCACAGGCGCATCCATATCGCCGGGATCGCTTATGATGATGGTTTTATGACCCCGGGTTTGTTCGCGCCAATAATTGAGAGCCAGCACCAGGCCATGTTCGTCGTGGCTGTAGCTGTCGTTTATGATGCGGCAATTGTTAATACCCGCCTCCATGGTCATGCGCATGGCAATGGGGTGTATGGCAGCCATTCGGGCAGGTATGGCATCCGCCTCAATACCCAATAACCGAAGGGCAATGGCCGTTGTGATGGCATTTTCCACCGATGCATCATCACTAAAGGGCAGGGTAAACTGCCAAATATGTCCCCCGGATTTTTCTGCTACCAAAACCAAACTGCTTTTGCCGGCTACCACCGGTTGCGTTTTTACCTGAAAATCACAGGCGTCTGAAGTACCCCAGCACTTCGTTTTGTGTAAAATTTCTTGCGGCCAATGGCCGCCCAAAACTTCCTGTCCGCGGGCAAGAATGAGGTTTGATCCGGCAAAAAGGAGGCATTTCTCGCGAAGTTTTTCTGCTTTCCCGGCAAATCCGGCATCATGGGCACTACCCAGATTAGTTAGTATACCAATATCGGGTTTGATGATGGCTGCCAATGCCGCCATTTCGCCCGGCTGCGATATCCCGGCCTCAAAAATGCCCAGTTGATGGATTGGCGTCATTAGCAATACACTCAGCGGAACGCCAATCTGTGAGTTGTACGAACCCGGGCTGCGTACTATTTTATAATCAGGTGCCAAAGCCTGATGCAGCCATTCTTTTACAATGGTTTTACCGTTGCTGCCGGTTATGCCTACAACCGGATAGCGAAACAACCGCCGATGATGGGCAGCCAATTGATGCAACGCAAGCCGCGTGTCAGCCACCACCACAAAGCTTGCTTCGGGTGCATCCTGCAGCCAATGATCCTCCCAAGCCGGGACCAAAAAAATACGGCCACCCAACCTGTAATAGGGTGGCACAAAGGCTGCGCCGTCGCGGCCAGATCCTGCTATCGCCACAAACAAGGTGTCGGCCGGAAAGCCGGGCTTGCGGGTATCGGTAGTTACATAGGTAAATGCCGCATGCCCATTGCCCACCAAATCCCCACCGCATATGGCGGCCAACTGCTCAGCTGTGTATGCCTGCTGCAAATTGATTACGATTTTTGAGCGCTTTCTTTAGGCACACCTTTGCGAATATGGTAATAGCTGTACAACACAGATCCACCCAATGAGGCAACTATAAAAGCAAGCGATATTCCAATGGGGATATGAATATCGAAATACTCAATAAGCATTTTTATGCCAATGAAAATGAGTACAATGGCAATGCCTTGCTGCAGGTAATCGAATTTGCTAACCGCACCTTTTAATAGAAAGTATAAAGATCGCAGGCCTAGTACGGCAAAAACATTGCTGCTGTATATCACCATCACTTCCGCAGCCGTAAAACCATTGCGCGGGTTTTCAGTAACCAACGACACTACCGTTGGAATGCTGTCCAAAGCAAAAACAATATCAGTGGCGGCTAGCATTAGCACCACAACAGCAAGGCGGGTAAAAAATACCTTGCCACCATGGTTGATAGTGTACCGCCCCCGGGGTTCAGCATCTACAATGCGGAATACCGAATTGATCCATTTGTAGATTTTAGACCTGCCGGGATCAAATTCTTCCTCTTCTTTTTTCATAAACAGCTTTACACCTGTGTACAACAAAAAGAAGCCAAACACATACAGTATCCAGTGGAAACGATTGATCAGTTCAATACCAACGGCAATGAATAGAATCCGAAAAACAATGGCTAACAGTATGCCCACCAGCAAGGCACGCCCGGTATCAGCCTCATCAATTTTAAAGAAGGCAAAAATGAGTATGAAGACAAAAATATTATCGATACTGAGGCTCCATTCCATCAGGTAGGCGGTAATGTATTTTACGGCAATCACCTGCCCTTCGTCGAACCACAGGAACACAAAAAAGGCAACCGAAAGCGATACCCAGAACAAGGTTTGCCGCAATGCCTTTTTTATACCGACGGTTTCGTTTTTACGACTAAGGAAGCCGAGATCTATGACCAGGGCGGCCGTTACTACCACGCCAAAAACCAAATATGCCAGTTGTGTATGATCCATGTAATTTTTTTGAGTATAGCAATTCGCGCCACACCGAATTCCAAAGCCGGGTAAAGGTAATTGTTAGCCGCTATGCAGCATTCCTGCGTGCCCGCCCCCAGGCAAATGCTCCCCAAAGCAGCAGCACCAGGGCTATGGGTGCCGCAATATTCAACCACTGCCATGAAGCTTTTTGCTGTTCCACGCGTTTGGCATCGAGGCGACGTAATACAAAATTTTTGCCTCTTGCCTGCATAATACCGGTTTCATCAGTCATATAATCCAGCATATTCAGCAATAAATTTTTATTGGCAAAATTGTACTGCGTATAAGGGTTGGTACCCATTTCAAGCGGCCCCTGTTTGCCAAGACCATTCAATACCCAATCGCCATCGGCCACAACAATTACTTTGGCGGGTTTTATGCCGCTGCGGTTAAAATTGTAGCCATAAGATTTCATAGTATCTATTTGGGCTGCGCTGGCACGGTTGGCAAAAAGACTGGTAAACTGACCTTCCAACAAAACTGCTACGGGAATATTGGCCTGCCGCCATTGCGATGCATTATCGGTTTGCTTTAATATGTCAACAGTTATAGTAGCGGGAGCGCCTACCATTCGGCTGCTATTACTACTGGCCAACAGTATTGCTTTTTGTATTCCCGGTGCTTCCACCGTGTCTACACTACCGGGAAATTGCAGTACTACCGCATCGAGGCTTTTGACAATGGGATGATTGCTTTGCGGGTACAGCAGCGGGAAATAAGGCCATGGCAATAATTCAATCTGTGGCTGATCGCCCGCCTGCCCCACTTTTTGCGGTAGCACATCGCTTTGCAAATCCTGCACAAGGTTGTAATTGAGACGGGCACCGTAGCGAAACAAAATATCGTCGAGGTTCAGATTGCGCGGGTAGGCAGTAAATGCATTTCCGTTTCGCACCAGACTATCCATATCGGCATGCAACACATCGGTCATAAAAATTACCGTACCTCCCCGCATAATGTACTGATCAATTTTTAGCTTATCCTCATCAGTAAAAGGATCTGTAGGCTTGGTAATCAGCAAGGTTTTGATACTATCGCTAATTACAGGCTGTGTTTTAAGATTTACCAGAAAAAACCTATACTGACTTTGCAGTGTGGTACTTAAATCATAGGCTTCGGGGCCAGTGGGTTCACCATGGCCGGTAGCATAAGCCACTACGGGTGGTACGCTGCGGCCCAATTGCCTGATGGCATAACCAAACTGATATTCCAGCGCCGATTCTGCGTTGTTTATAGCTTCAAACTGCAGATCAGTAGCATTAGGATTCATAAACCCAACCTGCCCCTGACCCGATAATAAATTGACAACTGTAAAGGCGCCGCCTTGCTTTACCAGCGCTACGGGATAATTAAAGACAGCGCGGGTACCCGATTCCGAGACTTCGGTTTGCTTTACCGCCTGATTTTTTAGAAAGGCATTCTTGAATGTATCGCTAATGGGAAAGGCAATGGAATCTTGCAAAAACGCATCAGGACTAACTGATTCCCAGCGCAACATACCGTTACTGGCGTTGGAACAATCTTCCAAAAATCGCTCTGTACTTTGCTGCAATCTTGTAAAACCTGCAGGCAATGCCTTACCATTCAGCAACAGACTCACTTGTACCGGTTCTTCCAGATTAGTTAGCATACGCTCCATAGCAGGGCCAAGCGTGTAGCGATTGTCAGTGGTAAGATCGAGGCGGGTATTTATGCCTGCACGAAGGTAAATGGCAACTATTGCAGCCACAACTAATATTACCCAGCTATATTTTGCCTTCAGCAATTTGTCCATTGTTGGTTTATTAACCGTTTTTGCGCAGCAATAAGCGGCGGGTAAGCAATAGAAAAAGTGAAATCACAATTATGAAATAAAGCAGGTCGTTTACCTGAATTACGCCCCGGCTAAGGCTGCGGTAATGGGCTTCTGCACCCAGTTGCTGCAAAAAATAATCTGCACTTCCGGCTAGTGCAGGTATGGATGCCACTGCACTGAAGCCGGCAAAAATGAGGTAACAGAAAAGGGCCGCCAGCAAAAAGCCCACCATAGCATTGGCAGAAAGCGCGGAGCAAAAAATACCTACAGCTGTAAACAAGCCTACCAGAAACAACAGCCCCATATACGATCCGGCGATACCACCACTATCAATACTGCCATTGCTGCTAAGCCAGTAAATGGTAAATACGTAGACTATAGTGGGCAATAATGCCAAAAGGGCTACCATGAGTGCACCGCCATATTTACCCCCTACAATGGCCGCTGTGGAAAGCGGTTTGGTTCCCAGCAATTCCCATGTGCCTACCCTAAATTCATCGGCAAAGCTCCGCATGGTAATTGCGGGCACCAATAACAGCAATACATAAGGTGCCAGGGAAAAAAAGTTGTCAAGGGAGGCATAGCCATAGTCAAGCAAGCTTGTATCGGGGAATACAAATAACAGCAAACCCATGAGCAGCAGAAATACTACTATGGCCATAATACCAGTGATGCTGCCGAAAAACTGCCTGACTTCCTTTGAAAAAATAGAAAACATGTGTTGGCAAAATAAACGTTGGCGGGTGTATTGATTATTGTAAATCTATACCCAATAAAAAAAGGGTGTCCGCAACGGAGCACCCTCTATATTATTTTCTTCAGCTGTTAGACTGCAAAACTTTCTCCGCATCCGCAACTACGACTCGCATTGGGATTATTAAAATAGAAGCCTTTACCATTGAGCCCGTCACTAAAATCCAACTCGGTATTTACGAGATAAAGGAAGCTTTTAAGATCGCACACAATTTTAACGCCCTTGTCTTCAAACACCTGATCCATGGGCTTTTGCTCGTTGTCAAAATCCATTTTATAGGTAAGGCCACTACAACCTCCACCTACCACGCCTACGCGCAGAAAGTAGCTATCATCGGAAACTATACCGGCATCGCTCATCAGCGAAAGCACTTTGGCCTTCGCTTTTTCGCTAACGGTTATAGCATTATCTGTATCAATGGTGGCGGTCATTTCTTCCCTTTTTTACTTAACAACTTACAATTATCGTACCCTTTGGACCGGTATGCCATGCTGACGGCAATCAACTTAGCACCCTGCTGTAAAGTAATACCGATTAGTGTACCAGACTTTCTTCGAACTTAATGGCTTCCAGGCCATTCTTAACCCGGTAATCGTTGATGGCCGCTTTAATGGCGTCTTCGGCTAACACTGAGCAGTGAATCTTTACCGGGGGCAGATTGAGTTCCTCCACAATTTCCATATTGTCAATCTTGAGGGCCTCCTCTACGTTTTTACCCTTCAGCCATTCAGTTGCAAGGCTGCTGCTGGCAATAGCCGATCCGCAACCAAAGGTTTTAAATTTAGCATCGGTGATAACGCCGGTAGCATCGTCCACTTCAATTTGAAGGCGCATAACGTCTCCGCATTCAGGAGCGCCAACGAGTCCGGTGCCTACATTTTTTTTGCCCTTATCAAGCGTACCCACATTCTTGGGGTTCTGGTAATGATCAATAACTTTTTCGGAATAAGCCATAGTTGTAAGTTAATGTGATAATGAGATAATTAGATGATGAGGAATCAAAAACAAAGTGATTAATGATGCGCCCATTCAATGGTTTCCAGGTCAATGCCGTCTTTGTACATTTCCCACAGCGGGCTCATTTCGCGGAGCTTTAGCACTGTGCTGCGTACTGATTCGATGGTATAATCAATTTGCTCTTCGGTAGTAAAGCGGCTGAGGCCAAAGCGCAATGAGCTATGGGCCAGATCGTCGCCCAAACCGAGGGCCTTTAGTACATAGCTGGGTTCGAGGCTGGCGCTGGTACAAGCCGAACCGGAACTAACCGCTATATTTTTATTGAAACCCATCATGAGGCCTTCACCTTCCACATACTTAAAGGAGATATTGCTTACATGTGGCAGGCGGTGTTCTTTATGGCCATTCACATAAGCTTCTTCAATTTCAAGGAGTGCATTTTCAAGTTTGTCGCGCAGGCGGCTGGTGTGTGCAGCGTCCTGCTCCATTTCCAGGCGGCATAGTTCGGCAGCTTTGCCAAATCCCACAATGCCGGCCACATTAAGTGTACCACTGCGCATACCACGTTCGTGTCCGCCACCGTCCATTTGGGCAGTAACTTTAACACGGGGATTTTTGCGGCGCACATACAAAGCACCTACACCCTTGGGGCCATACATTTTATGAGCAGTAAAGGCAGCCAGGTCAAGGCCATCCTTATTTACATCAACAGGAATTTTACCAATCGCCTGTGTGGCATCGCTAAACAACAGCACGCCATGCTTGCGGGCTATTTTGCTTACTTCCTGCATGGGCTGTATTACGCCAATTTCATTATTGGCATACATCAGCGCAATAAGAATGGTATTGGGCTTAATAGCGGCTTCCAGTTCTGCCAAATCAATCAGGCCGTCTTCTTTCACATCCAGGTAGGTTACTTCTCCACCCAGCTTTTCTATATGCTTGCAGGTATCCAACACTGCTTTGTGCTCTGTATTGGCAGTAATAATGTGATTACCCTTGGAAGCGTACATTTCAAAAACTCCCTTAATCCCCAGATTATCACCTTCGGTGGCACCGCTGGTAAAGATTATTTCTTTGGGATCGGCACCAATCAATTTGGCTACCTGTTCGCGGGCATAATCAACAGCCTCTTCAGCCACCCAACCAAATGGGTGGTTGCGGCTGGCTGAGTTGCCAAAATTTTGGGTGAAAAAGGGCACCATGGCGTCCACAACCCGGGGGTCGCATGGCGTGGTGGCATTATTATCCAGATAAATGGGTAATTGAAGACTCATAAATAATTTGCTGTTTATTGCGATAAAAACGTTTCCTACAGAGAAACACAAAACTATCGATAATTGTTTTTTTACCGGGTAAAGGAGATTGATACCATTTGGTTTTTTCCTTTATTCGTAACGGTTTTCGGGTTATTTATGTTATTGAAATGTAAAAGCAGATGGACAAAATTGAACATATAGGCATTGCAGTAAAAAGTCTTGACGAGGCCATTCCTGCCTATGAAAAATTGATGCAGGCGGTGTGTTACAAAATTGAGGAAGTAGTATCTGAACATGTACGGACCGCATTTTTAGCCGCAGGACCCAACAAAATTGAATTGCTGGAGTCCACCACTTCAGATGGCGTAATTGCCAGATACATTGAGCGAAAAGGCGAAGGTCTGCACCATATTGCTTTTGCCGTACAAGACATTGTATCGGAGATGGACAGGCTTCTGCAATCAGGGTTTACGTTGCTTAATGATAAACCCAAAAAAGGTGCCGATGGAAAATTGGTATGTTTTGTGCACCCCAAACAAACCCACGGAGTACTTACTGAACTCTGTATGGACGACCCCGATGCTTAGTCTGACGTAATGCCCAGCTTTTCTGCTGCCAGCTGTGCAGCCATCTGACTGGCATCTTTCTTATTGAAACCGCGCCCGGCGGCTATCAGGTCGCCGTCTATTTTTACCCCAACTATAAATAACCTGCGGCCTCGCTCCTGTTTTTCTTCCAGGGTTTCAAAATCAATACTTTGGTTTTTCTTATTGGCCCAACCTATTAGTTTGTTCTTTACGTTAATGTCCTGCACTTCCAGTTCGTCCATAAAAATGTGAGGCACAATGATCCGCTCCACCACCCAGTTTGCCGTTTTCTTATAGCCCTTTTCCAAGTATACAGCGCCCACCAGCGCTTCAAGTGTATTACCAAAAATCTGCGAATTTTTAAGCGCGTTATCAATCTTATTGAAGAGCGCTATCTTCTTGATGCCCATCTTAACGGCAATATCATTCAGCTGTTGGCGGTTCACCATTTTACTGCGCATTTCAGTAAGAAAGCCTTCTCCTTTTCTGGGGTAGCGCTTGTACAAATAATCAGCAACAATGGCGCTGAGGATGGCATCGCCCAAATACTCCAATCGTTCATTATTTTCTTCGGGCGTATCGCGCATGCTGCGATGGCTGAGCGCTACTTCGTAGATGTCGGTGTTCCCGGGTTTAAAACCCATCACATTTTGCAATTGCGCTTTATAGCTTGCCTCCTTACTCTTTTTCTTTCCAATAAGCTTATACAAATCGAACACAGCCATGCAGTTATAAAGAATTATTGCTTCTCATTTAGAATGCCGAAAGTTAGGGCTGAAAGCACATCCAAAAACAAACTGCCCGGCTTTTGACCGGGCAGCATATATATAATTGAAACTTTCTAGGGAATATACTTTTTTACAATAACGCAGGCGTTATGTCCGCCGAACCCAAATGTGTTGCTAAGGGCAGCATTTACAGTGCGTTGTTGTGGCTTGTTAAAAGTAAAATTGAGTCTTGTGTCAAGTTCGGGGTCGTCGGTAAAATGGTTTATGGTTGGAGGAACCACATCGTGCAATACGGCTTTTATGCAGGCTATTGCCTCAATTACTCCGGCGGCACCCAGGCAATGCCCGGTCATGCTTTTAGTGCTGCTGATATTAAGATTATAAGCGTGGTCGCCAAACACAACGGTTATGGCTTTTACTTCAGCACCATCGCCTAGTGGCGTGGATGTGCCGTGGGTATTAATATAGTCGATGTCGGATGGCTGCATGCCGGCATCGGCCAATGCGGCTAGCATTACATGCTTGGCACCCAATCCCTCAGGGTGGGGCGCTGTGATATGATGGGCATCGGCACTTGCCCCGCTGCCGCCAAGCTCACAAATAATATGGGCGCCGCGGGCAAGCGCATGGTCCAGACTTTCCACAACCAGGGCGCCCGCACCTTCACCCATTACAAAACCATCCCGGTCCTTATCGTAAGGGCGACTGGCGGTTTCGGGGCTATCGTTGCGTTCGCTTAATGCCTTCATGGCATTAAAACCACCCACCCCGGCTTCGCTAATTACTGCTTCCGAACCTCCGGAAAGCACCACGTCACATTTACCGGCCCTGATAAGATCCATGGCTACGCCAATGGCATTGGTACTGCTGGCGCAAGCACTGGTAACGGCGAAATTTGGTCCGCGCAGGTTATGGCGCATACTAATTTGCCCCGCAGCGATATCCAAAATCATTTTAGGAATGAAAAAGGGATTGAAGCGCGGTGTACCATCACCATTGGCAAAATTGATTACCTCTTCCTGAAAGGTTATCAAACCCCCAATGCCACTGGCAAACACCACTCCAAACCGATCGGGATTCACATTTTCGCGGGTAAAGCCGGCATCGGCCATAGCCTGATCGCTAACCACTAAAGCCAGTTGGCAATAGCGATCAATTTTTCGGGCTTCCTTTCTATCCAAATAGTTGGTGGCTTCAAAGCCCTTCAGCTCGCAGGCAAATTTTGTTTTAAACTTCGAAGCATCAAAAAGGGTAATGGGAGCGGCACCGCTCACACCATTTATCATCCCCTGCCATGTTTCTTCAACCGACAAACCCAACGCTGAAAGCGCTCCCATGCCGGTTATTACCACTCTTTTATGAGCCATAATAAAAATGTAAGATGAATAAAAGTGGGAACACCGTTATACACTAAATGTACAACTAATGTTCCCATCAATCAGCTAAACAGCAATATTACTTTGCGTGCTCTTCCAGATAGGTGACTGCCTGGCCTACAGTAGTAATAGTTTCAGCCTGCTCGTCAGGAATAGAGATGTTGAACTCTTTCTCGAACTCCATAATTAGTTCAACAGTGTCTAATGAATCCGCGCCCAGATCATTTGTAAAGGAAGCCTCGTTTGTTACTTCCGCTTCGTCAACACCTAGTTTGTCAACGATGATCTTCTTTACGCGAGTCGCCATATCGCTCATGGTAATTGAATTTTAGTACCGGGCAAAAATATAGGTTTTAGCATTCAAACAATACCTAGTATGTCGCAGATGTTAATCCAGACAAAAAATACCTGCCACAAGTGGGTACATTCACTTCCAATTGGCTGGTGAGTTAATTTCGCTGCCCCTTCGCGACTTTTGTTGCAGGGGCCTCAAACACGCACACCAACGACAGCAAGCATTACAGCCCCATCCTGTTTAGGCAGGGCTACACAGTAAAAGCAGACATTGTGAAAGCGATTATACCGGTGGCCGGTGCGGGGGTAAAACTTCGTCCGCATACCTATACACAGCCAAAGGCCCTTATGCCCATAGCTGGAAAAACCATTCTCAGTTTTATTGTTGACCAGATTCAGGAAGCAGGCATTCGCGAATTTGTCTTCATTGTGGGCTACCTCGGCGAGAAAATTCAGGAATACGTAAAACAGGCCTACCCCCATTTAACCACCCATTTTGTATTTCAGAATGAAAGAATGGGAACGGGCCATGCCATTAAACTTACGCAGGAGATAGTAGGGAACGACGAAATTCTGGTGGTTTTGGGTGATACCATTTGCGAATACGACGTAAAAGAGGTGGTACACAGCAGCGTAAGCATGCTGGGTGTAAAGAAAGTTGATGACCCCCGAAAATTTGGCGTCGCTGAAATAGACAGCGAAGACAACGTTGAAAAAGTGGTAGAAAAACCTGTAATCCCCAAGAGCAATATGGCGTTGGTGGGGGTTTACAAAATTCGCGAATCGGAATTGCTGTACGAATGCCTTGGACAGTTGGTAAATGATGATATAACCACCAATGGCGAATACAATTTTACCGATGCGTTGCAATGCATGATTACCAAGGGCGCCACTTTTAAAGCCTTTAGGGTGCGCAATTGGTTTGATTGCGGTAAAAAAGAATCCTTGCTGGAAAGCAATGCCATCATCATGAAAAAAAGCGGCGGCAATGTTAATCCCGCCAATCACAGTTTTGAAAACACCATCATTATTCCGCCGGTAAGCATCGGGCCCGGATGTAATATTAAGAATGCCATAATAGGTCCACATGTGGCCATTGGCAACAATACTACCATTCACAATAGCATGGTACGCGACTGCATCATTGGATCCTACACCACATTGGAAGAAGTAGTACTGGACAATTCACTGATAGGCAGCGATGCTGCAGTAAAAGGACTTAGCCGCAACCTGAATATTGGCGACAATACCGAAATCGATTTTGGATAAAAACTGCCGCAGCAATGCGCTAGCGCTGTAAAAAAACATCAAGCGACCGGCTGATTTCTTCGGGTGCCGACGGTGGTGGTTGATTTTTTTTGCCGGAACTTGCCAACCATTTTACCAGTGCTTCCTTGACGGTCTCGCTATGCCGGGCTGCCACCAATAAGCAATCAATAAGGTGCCTGATAACTATGAGAATAAGCGCCGCTGCCTTGCCTCCCCCCGCCACTATAAACACGCCAAAAGCCAGTATGGTAGCAAACTGCTGAATAAAAATGCGCAAGTAGGGCTGAAAAAAAAGTTCGTTGAAACTATACTGCTCAAATAGCCGTGGCGCGAAAAAATACCTGACCGCAGACAACATTTGTGTGGCCGCTATTATGCCCAGCGTGAGTTGCATTTCGGTATGCTGTAGCAGCATTTTATAATTTTCAATTACACTAAACGGCTCTGCAAACATGGATTGGGAGCCGCCGATGCTGAAAATGGCAAACACGAAAACCGATTGTACAAATACGAAGAAAAAATAGTGAACAGCAAAAAAGAGAATTCCACCCCATCCGGTAAGTCCTTCACTATTCATACCGGAACTTAACCGGTTGGGTTTGCCATATTTGCCTGTGGCCCAAAGCTTAACCATATGGATAAGGCCGATCACCATAGTTTCCATAAAATAGGCAAATACAATATACATAGGGTTCCAATGCGCCAGAAAAAGGCCGGCGGTCATGGATAGTGAGGTAACCCAAATAATCCAGTTGCCGGATGATGGCCATAAGGCCCGGGCGATGAGTGAAGATTTTCTTGCTTCCATTGATATCGTGATGCAGAATTTGCGATTGAAAAATAGCGGAAATCATTTTCCTGCCGTCGACAAACCATGCCGAATCAGTACTGCGGGTCAAAATAGTAAATTGCCCCGCACACAATTCAGCATGCCATGCAAAACAGGGTCACAGATCTATTTCAAATACAAGTTCCCATAATACAGGCGGGTATGATTTGGGCAAGCGGTTGGCGGCTTGCATCGGCGGTTTGCAATGCCGGTGGGCTAGGCATTATGGGCAGTGGTAGCATGTATCCCGCCGTGTTAGAAGAGCATATCCTAAAATGTAAAGCCGCCACCAACAAGCCATTTGGCGTAAACATTCCCTTGCTTTATCCGGATATCGAAAAGCATATTGACACCATTATCCGGCACCGGGTACCCATCGTTTTTTCATCGGCCGGTAATCCTAAAACATTTACGCCCGCTTTAAAAGCCGCAGGCATTACTGTAGTGCATGTGGTAAGCAGCAGCAAGTTTGCCTTGAAAGCACAGGAAGCGGGCTGCGATGCAGTGGTAGCCGAAGGCTTTGAAGCCGGCGGACATAATGGCCGTGAAGAAACCACCACAATGGTGCTTGTACCGGCAGTGGCATCGGCGGTACACATACCGGTAATAGCAGCAGGCGGCATTGCCACCGGCCGCCAAATGGCTGCTGCCTTTTGCCTTGGCGCAGAGGGCGTTCAGGTAGGCAGCCGCTTTGTAGCCACGCCCGAAGCTTCGAGCCATTTGGCATTCAAACAGGCGGTACTGGAGGCCGGCGAGGGCGATACCGTGCTTTCCCTAAAGCAACTAACGCCGGTGCGGCTGCTGAAAAATGGGTTTTTCAATCAGGTAAAAGAGGCCGAAATGCGCGGCGCCAGCCCTGAAGATTTACGCCAATTGCTGGGTCGGGGCCGCAGCAAAAAAGGCATGTTTGAGGGCGATATGGATGCCGGCGAACTGGAAATAGGACAAGTAAGCGCCATAATTTCAGATATTAAGCCTGCGGCAGAGGTGGTGGCAGAAATCTGGAATGAATTCCTTGATACCATCCATCAACTGCCGCAGCGCTAATGGCCTGCTACGATTTTCGAAAGGCCCACTTCCACATTTCTTTGAGCGTAACTTTTTTGCCATAGAGCAAAATACCTGTGCGGTAAATTTTGGCACTGAGCCAGGTGGTAGCCAAAAAACCCAATACTAATGACACCATGCTTAAGGCCAGTTGCCAGTAAGGTACCGTACCCGGCACGCCAAAAGGCAGTCTCGCCATCATTACAATGGGCGAAAAGAACGGGATGATGCTGGACCATGTAGCCAGTGTACTTTCCGGCTGGTTAATGGCGTTCATCATGATAATAATGGCCAAAATAATAGGCAGGGTAATGGGGAACATCAGGCTTTGTGCATCCTGCGGGTCTTCATTTACAGCACTGCCTACCGCTGCAAAAAGGGCAGCGTAAAACAGGTATCCAAATACAAAGTAGAAAAGGAAACAGCCAATAATGAGGGGCCAGTTTACCGTTCCCAGCATATTTTGGGTTTTGGCAATGGCATCCAAAGCAGCACTGCCACCGCCCGCCTGAGGCATTTGTTGATTGGCTTCGCCTACCTGCCGGAGCGTTTCTGCGGGAAGTAAGGCGCCCAATACATTACTGAGAATGAGAATGAGCAAAATCCACATTAAAAACTGGGTAACGCCTACGGCGCCAATACCAATAATCTTTCCCATCATCAGCTGCCTTGGTTTCACGCTGCTGATTACCACTTCGGCAATGCGGTTGGTTTTTTCTTCCATCACGCCGCGCATTACCATCGCTCCATATAAAAATAATGTGATGTAAATAAGGAAGGCAGCACCATACCCTACGCCAAATGCCACGCCTGAATTACTGGCTTTTACCTCTGCATCGGCATTTAAAATCATGGGCTCAAGCCTCGTTTGCCGGGCCACCTGCTTAAGACTGTCCAGTGTTGATTTTGATATCTGGCCCAAATCGCTGATCATTTTGTTTTCTACCGCATCGTCAATACTGCGTTCCAGTTTGGATTCTACCGATATGCTCAGGTTTTTGCCGGAGTAAATTTTATAATCGGTACCGGTGTTCGTGCCATTGCCCGGTGCCAGCAGTACGCCGTCGTAGCCTTTTTGCAGCAAACTCGTATCGGCATTATCCAAAAATTCGAAACTTAGGCTTTCGCTACTTTGCAGCGACTCTTTTAGCAAGCCTTCCTTATCGGCTACCGCTATTTTTTGTTTGGAGTTACTCTTTACCGTTATAAATGTTACGGCAGCTATCAGACCTACCAGCAGCAGCGGAGTCAAAAAGGTGCTGATGATAAAAGTCTTGTTGCGTACCCGTGTCAGGTATTCTCTTTTTATTATGAGCCAGGTCTTATTCATGGTATTCAATTAGTTGGAGGAAAATAAAATGTTGGGAGTGTTGTAATTAGTTCCATTCAAACTGACGGGCTGTGGGTGTGCCTTCTACTATTTTCAGAAAAATATCGTTGAGCGAAGGCAGTATTTCAGCGAAGCTTTCAATCTGTATGCCTTGGTCAATAAAGTGGCGGAGCACTGTATTGTTATCTATGCCATCGTGTAGCTTTATCACCATTTGGTTGGCTTGCTGTCCCACAACTTCAAAAATATTGTTGGTTTCAACGGATTCAGCCTGCGCTGTGCTAATCCTAAAGAGATGTTCCTTATAGCGTTGCTTTACCTCATGCACTTCGCCTTCCAGCACTTTTTGCCCCTTATTTACTAGTATGATGTCATCACAAATTTCTTCCACCTGCTCCATGCGGTGGGTGCTGAATATAATGGTTGAGCCTTCTTTGGCTATACGGTAAATTTCATCCTTTATGAGGTTGCTGTTTACCGGGTCTAGTCCGCTAAAGGGTTCATCAAGAATAATAAGTTTGGGCTGATGCAAAACGGTGGTCACAAACTGCAGTTTTTGACCCATACCCTTGCTCAGGTCTTCCACCTTTTTATTCCACCAGCTTTCCATTTCCATACGCACAAACCATTCTTTAATGGCCGCTTCGGCCTTGGCTTTTGGAAGCCCCTTAAGTTGTGCGAGATACATGGCCTGTTCGCCCACTTTCATTTTTTTATACAGGCCGCGCTCTTCGGGCATATAGCCAATTTTAATGGCATCATCCTCAGGCGAAAAACGTTTGCCCTCAAATTGAATGGTACCCTCATCGGGATAAAAAATGCCGGTTATCATCCGGATAAGTGTGGTTTTACCCGCCCCATTTGGGCCGAGCAAGCCATAAATTTTTCCCGGTGCTATGGCAAACGAAATATCGTCCACCGCCTTTTGGTTGCTAAAATGCTTTTTAAGCCCTTTTACTTCTAAAATGCTACTCATGATGTGGTGATTAATGATTCGGTTCGGTTGGCTGATTGGTGTTTACAATGCAGCGAATATTACAAAATCGTCAACTAATTTTTGCAATAAATGCCAATACTGCTGTTAACAGCAAATGTTTATGATGTGCGGTTATTGCAGTATATAACCGCGTTATGCCCGCATTTTGGCCAATTGAGCTGCTACTTTTTCACCATCCATTGCTGCGCTTACAATGCCACCGGCATACCCCGCACCTTCCGCACAGGGATATAGTCCTTTTAATGCTATATGTTCAAGCGTATCGGGGTTTCGCGGTACCCGCACCGGCGATGAAGTGCGGCTTTCCGTAGCTACCATAATGCCAGCCTCGCTGCTATAGCCTTTTATTTTTGTATTGAAAATGCGCAGGCCCTCCCTTAGTCGCTCATGCACAAATGCAGGCAGAACGGTTTTCAAATCGGCAGGCACCACACCGGGCTGATAACTGCAATCCGGCAATGTTTGGGAGGCCTTTCCGGCAACAAAATCGCTTATACGCTGGGCCGGCGCTTTAAAATTCCCGCCACCGGCGGCAAAACAGTTGCGCTCCACCCATTGCTGAAAGTGTAGAAACGCAAGCGGACCTTCCAAATCGGAGGCTTTCAGTTGCATGTCATGCATCAACTTTCCCTTTTCCTGCACAATGTCGGCATGGCTCACTTCCACTACCAGTCCGCTATTGGCGAAAGGATTATTGCGCCTGCTTGGGCTCCAGCCATTCACCACCAATTCGTTGGGCGATGTAGCTGCGGGGGCAATAATGCCACCCGGGCACATACAAAAAGAAAAAACGCCCTTGCCCCCTACTTGCTGCACCAGACTGTAGGCGGCAGGTGGCAACCATTCGGGCCTGCGCTCACAATGGTAGCGAGCTGCATCTATCATTTCCTGTGGATGCTCAACCCTTACGCCAAGCGCAAAAGGCTTGGCCTCAATAGCAATTCCTTTAGCGTGCAGCAAATAAAATATATCGCGGGCCGAATGCCCGGTGGCCAAAACCAACTGCCCGCAATCAATCGTATACCCCTGAGCGGTAACTACGCCGGCTACGCTATCGTTCTTAATAATAATATCGGTAAGCCGGGTATCAAATCTGATCTCACCACCGGCGGCCACAATGGCTTCGCGCATGGAAACTATAATATGCGGCAGTTTGTTGGTACCAATATGCGGATGTGCCTCATACAAGATGCGCTCGTCGGCGCCAAAATAGTGCAGCAGCTGCAGCACCCGCATAATATTGCCTCGTTTATGGCTGCGTGTATACAGTTTACCATCACTATAAGTGCCTGCCCCACCCTCCCCAAAACAATAATTCGATTCCGGATTAAGTATGCCGGATTTATTGAGCAGCGCAAGGTCTCTGCGGCGCTGCCGAACATCTTTTCCTCTTTCTAGAATAATAGGTTTTATGCCTTGTTCCAATAAATGGAGTGCAGCAAACAAACCTGCAGGTCCGGCCCCGGCAATTACAACGGGCTTTTCAGCATCATGAATGCCAACGGGTTGAAACGAAATCTTTTCGCGGCCATGGTATGGCTCACCCACAGCGGCCACAATGGTTTGGTGCAAAAGTGCCTGCCGCGATCTTGCGTCAAGCGATTGCTTTTCAATATGATAGCCAAGTAAATCTGCCGGCAGGCATCCCAATGCGCTTGCCACAGCCAGTTTGTGGCTTTCGGCATCGGCGGCCAATTGTGGCGCTATGGTTATTTGTATGGTTTGCAGCATCCGGTCAGGTATTTATCCCAACAAAAAAGATGTGGCTAAAACGAAAATGCCTAGAAAGGAAGATCGTCAGCCGGTGGCTCATTGGTGTCCGGTTGATTGTCTGGAGCAAAATCGGGCACATAGCCGTTATTGCCACCTTCCATTTTCAGGGATTCCATGCGCCAGGCATCAAGGTTGGTAATATAATTTTCTTTGCCGTCGCGAGACCATTTGCTGCCGCGCAGGTTAAAACTCACTTTTACCATATCGCCAATATTGTGGCGGTCCACCATGGCAGTGCGGTCTTGCACGCATTGCATTTTTACATAATTGGTAATGTCGCGACCATTAATATTTTCCGACACCTCAACCACAAATTCACGTGTTTTGAAAGTAGCTGTACGTTGCACTTCGTCATATTTGGCAATCAATTTGCCCGAAACTTCATAACTCATAGTATATAATATAATATTACACGAACAGTACAAATAACGTTGCATTTGGCCAAACAGCAACAGGCCATTTACTACGCCAAAATAAAAATTTACAATACTGGTAATTAATACTGTGCGACATCCAAATTTGCAGGCTATGCTAAAATGGTATCTGGTAATGCTATCTGTTTGCGGCATCATGGGTTGTCGTACCTGGCACCAACCCACCAGGGCTGCATGGCAACGGAGCGAAGTGAACAACGCTTCTGGTAAAGACTCCGCCTTGTGGCATCTGGTAGCCCCTTACCGTGATAGCGTATCGGAGAGTATGGAAACCGTTATTGGCCAATTGGCTGTAACCTTAAGCAAAACTGCCGGTGAAAACACCTTAGGCAATTTTGTAGCAGATGCCCTATTGTTTGGTGCCAGTACCCGCTATGAGCAGGTGGATCTTGCAGTTATGAACAGAGGAGGCTATCGCCTGCAGGAATTGCCCGCCGGAATGATAACGGTGGGTAAAGTATACGAGCTCATGCCATTTGATAATTTGCTTTTTTGTGTAGCCGTGCCAGGAAATACTATCAGTAGCATGATGTCTTCGCCCAATTTTAGCCAGGCAGAATGGTCGGTAAGTGGCCTCAACATCCTACATGGTTCGGTATTGATAGGAGGCAAACCCTTTCACGCAGACTCCACCTATTATCTGGCGATTAGTGATTATTTGGCTGAAGGCGGTGACAATGGCAATTCGATGCAAAATCTTCCGCGCCAAAATGCCGGCTACCTGCAGCGCGATGCCCTGATAGATTATATTAAGTTCCATGCCAAACAGGGTAATGCAATTGCCGAACCTGACACCAATCGCCTTAATAAGAAACAATAAGCCATGCAAAGCAGGAGGACATTTATACAACAAACCACCTGGTTACTTGGCGCAGCAGGAATGGCTCCTTCAACCGGTGTTTTGGCAGCACCTGCCCAGGAAAAATTAGTGTTACTGCATACCAACGATGTGCATAGCAGGCTTGATCCTTTTCCTATGGATGGCAGCCGCAATCAGGGATTGGGGGGTGTAGCCCAACGCATGCAACTCATAAAACAAATCAGAAATGAGAATAAACATGTGCTCTTGCTGGATGCCGGCGATATTTTTCAGGGAACACCTTATTTTAATTTCTTCAAGGGCGAGCCCGAGATGAAAGCCATGAGCGCCATGGGTTATGATGCTGCCACCATGGGCAACCACGACTTTGACGGTGGCATCGACAATTTTGCCAAACAACTGGAGCATGCCAATTTTCCAGTCATCATCAGCAACTATAAGTTTACCGCTACCAGCATGCAGGGCAATTACAAACCCTATCAGATTTTTAAGAAAGGCCGGATTCGGATTGGTGTTTTTGGCCTTGGTATTGAACTTGAAGGATTGGTACCCAAATCGTTGTACCAGCAAACCATATACCACAGCCCTCAGGATGTGGCAGATGAAATGGCTTTGCATTTGCGGAAGTATGAAAAATGCGATCTTATTATTTGTCTTAGCCATTTAGGGTTCGACTATGGTAAAAATCCTAAAATTTCTGATGTTTCGCTTGCCGCTGCATCTGCTGATATCGATATCATAATTGGTGGCCATACCCATACATTTTTGAATGAACCAAGGGTAGTAGCTAACAAAGCCGGAAGACAAGTCATTATTAATCAGGTAGGTTGGGGCGGCATTTATTTAGGAAGAATAGATATTGAATTTGCCGATGTGCATAAGCAAAAGTTTGCCGGTACAGTTAATATGGTAGTAGAACAGAAAAGTTGAGATGAAAAAATTTTTTTTTCAACTGAAAGAATTGATATTCGCTACCTTGTCTTGCACCCTCAATAATGTTGCTTTTTTAGTAGCGTATTGATCACACCGCAGAAGATTATTAACTCTATATAAATTGTTGTTATCCTGATGAATAAAACTTGCGACAGGGTTTGGGAAAGTTGCCTTCATATCATAAAAGACATCGTTGAGTGGCAACATTTTAAAACCTGGTTCGAGCCGATTAAACCCGTAGGCCTGGAAAGTAAAGTATTAACAATTCAAGTACCTAGTCAGTTCTTTTATGAATACATAGAAGAACACTATATTACACTTATTGCTAAAACACTAAAACGCGAATTAGGCAAAGAGGCAAGGCTTGAATATCGTATAATGGTGGATAGCGGTAATGGCAGTCATCAGCCGCAAACCATGGATTTGCCGGCCAATAATATTCGCATTTATAACAATAACGTTATGGACTTTCCGCTGGTGGTGAATAACCCGGTAAAGAATCCGTTCGTAATACCGGGTTTAAAGAAAATTCAGATTGATCCGCAGCTAAATGCTGCCTATACCTTTGACTCCTACATTGAAGGTGACTGTAACCGTGTGGCCCGCCGGGCCGGAAAAACAGTTGCTGAAAAACCAGGTGCCAACTCATTTAATCCGCTTGTAGTGTATGGTGGCGTGGGCCTTGGCAAAACACATTTAGCCCAAAGTATTGGTAATGAGGTAAAAAAACTTCACCCTAATAAAGTGGTGCTGTATGTGAGCAGCGAAAAATTTATCAACCAGTTTCAGGATCATAGTCGCAATAACGCCATTAATGACTTCATCCATTTTTATCAGTTAATAGATGTACTGATTATTGATGATGTGCAGTTTTTTGCCCGCGCCGAAAAATCGCAGGATGCATTTTTTGCCATTTTCAATCATTTGCACCAAAGTGGCAAGCAATTGGTTTTATCCAGCGACAAACCCCCTAAAGATTTAGAAGGATTGCAGGAAAGACTGCTAAGCCGCTTCCGCTGGGGCTTGAGTGCCGATTTGCAAATGCCTGATTACGACACCAGAATAGAGATACTGGAACGCAAAATGAAAAATGATGGCCTCGAAATGCCACGTGAAGTGGTAAAATATCTGGCCTATAATATTAATACCAATATTCGTGAACTGGAAGGCGCATTAATTTCTTTGCTGGCACAATCTTCGCTGAATAAGCGGGATATAGATCTGGAATTAGCCAAAAAAGTGTTGCGCAACCATATTAAAACCAGCAGTAAGGAAATTACCATCGACAGCATTCAAAAAATGGTTTGCGAGTATTTTGATGTGCCTTACGAAAAACTGCAGCAAAAAACCAGGAAGCGCGAAATTGTTCAGGCTCGGCAGATTACCATGTACCTCGCCAAGGCATTTACCAAAAATTCACTGAAAACCATTGGCGAGCATTTTGGAGGCCGCGACCATACCACCGTTATCCATAGTTGCCAAACGGTAAAAGATTTGATGGATACCGACAGTGTTTTCAAAGAGAATGTAATGGAACTTACCCAAAAAGTTCAACTAGCCGCTTTATAGTAATACTCACTATACTATTATTATTATTAGCAAAGCCATCGGCCCCCGCCGGTGGTTTTTGTTTTTTGCTAACTGCTGTGTATGGCGGTTAATTAGGGTTAAAGCATTAAACCCTAGGTCGTTGCCGCCTATCTATCATTAAAATCAATTACAATGAAAACTACAATTAAGATTACCGCATTGGCCATAGCAACCCTTTTGATGGCCCAACCCTTATTAGCCCAGCCTACCGGAAAACCCAAACAGGAACATAAAATGCACCAGCAAAGACGGGGTAATAACATGTCCGATTTGCAACTTTCCGACGCCCAAAAACAGAGCCTGACCAAGGGAAAAAAGGAATTTGAGCAAAAGCGGTCCGACCTGATGAAGCAAGAAAATATAACGGTAAAGCAGCAACGTGATCAACTATTCGCCCTGAGAAAGCAGCAGCAACAGGCCTTTCAAAATATCCTGACGCCCGAGCAGAAAACCAAATGGGAGGCCCACCAACAAATGGCCAAAAAGGGCGAAGGCGTACCTCACCAGCAAATGGCCGAAAAACTGAAGCTTACCACCGAACAGCAAACGCAACTGAAGGCATTGCACCAACAGGAGGAAAATAAGCGCCTGGCGATGAGAAATGCTGCCACCCGCACCGAATTTGAAACAGCGCGCAAACAACTGATGGAAAGCCGCAAAGACAGCCTCAAAAAAATATTGAGCGAAGAGCAAATGCAACAAATGAAAGCGATGCACCAACAGCATGGCAGAAAAAAACACCACCGGTCACACCCACAACCACACCAGGGCAAACCTGAAAATACCTGATAAAGGCTGATTTCATCTGATCCATTTACACTGCCGCACGCTTGTTGCGGCAGTTTTATTTTATGACTGTGGCCGCAAAAGAACTTGCCCAGGCTTAGCCAATTTAAAGGCATCTTTGACAGCCTCAACAGCAGGCATATAATTAAGGCATGAAAAAAGCTAAACCATCGCACGGGCACTCTCCCAAAAAGAAACTGGTATTAAAACCCGCAATTTCCCAACCGGATGATACCCCAACGGTAATGCCACTAAACAAATACCTGGCCCACAGCGGTATATGCAGCCGCCGGCAGGCTGCCGAAGAAGTAAAAGCCGGTAAGGTGAGAGTAAATGGCGAAGTAATAACCGAGCCTGGCTTTAAAGTGGGCCCGGAAGACAAGGTAATGCTGCAAGACAAACCGGTGCAAATAGTAAAGCAGATGGTGTACATCCTGCTGAACAAACCCAAAGACTTTTTAACCACGGCCGAAGATGAGATGGGCAGAAAAACGGTGCTCGATCTTGTCAAAACAGCTACAAAGGAGCGAGTATACCCGGTGGGCAGGCTCGATAGAAATACTACGGGCGTATTGTTGCTGACCAACGATGGAGACCTTGCCCAGCAACTGACGCACCCCAGTTTTGAAGTAAAAAAAATATACGAGGTAAAATTAAACAAGGATGTGGCCGTAGTCGATTTGGAAAAGCTGGCACATGGTATTGAGCTCGAAGATGGCCCCATAAAAGCAGATGCCATAGGCTATGCCGCTTTGCCGGCAAAAAATATTGTGGGTATCGAAATTCACAGCGGGCGCAACCGCATTGTGCGCCGCATGTTCGAGCATCTTGGCTATGATGTAGAAAATCTGGACAGGGTAATGTTTGCCGGACTAACGAAGAAAAATGTAACCCGGGGCAAATGGCGTTTACTCGACGAATCGGAAATCAGACTGCTCAAACATTTTAAAGCCGGTAAAAAGCAGCGCAAGGATTGAAAATTTTTCGAGTATAGCAGCAACATGATGTGGTAGCAAGTTCCATACAGCCATTCGGTGATGAAAATAGAGTCCTGCGCCTCTGGCCTTTTGCCATAGCTATAATTTGGGTTTGACCGGTCTATAAGTCACCCGTACCCTCTTTCTTGCACGCACAAGAAGCAAAACATTCAACATTTCTGTTTTCAATTGCTATTTTTCAGACCTTTCAATTGCAAAACATAAGCAAGTATGACCGTAAGAAGTGCTGCCACCGCCGACATAGAAAAGCAATACGGACAAATAAGACCAGAATTAGCAGCTATGCTATATCATCGGGTAAATAAGCTTCACGCCGAAAATCTGAACTGGGATGAATGGATGGATTTTATCAATACATTCCAAATAGTGAAAGCTAACCGCAATGAAATATTGGTTAGACAAGGCGAGGTTTGCCAGCAGCTCTTCTTTGTACTGAAGGGAGTGCTAAGATGCTATACCCTTGAAGATGGCAAGGATGTCAATCTACACTTCTATTTTCAAAACGATATAGCCAGTGAATTTCACAGCTTGCGAACCGCATCCAGCTCCACCCGCAACCTTGTTTGTATGACTCCAAGTATTTTGCTGGTAGGAAAGAGACCGGATTACCTTCCCATGATTGAAAATTCACACCCGCTAACCCTTGCCACCATGGCATTTTTTGCTGAAAAATTCAAAGAGGAAGAAGAACATAGCGAAATGCTCAAAGCAAAAAGCCCATCGGAACGGTATCACCACTTGCTCACGCATGAACCGCAATTGGTACAAAATATTCCACTTAGCCAGCTAGCGTCCTACCTGGGTATCAGCCGTAAAAGTCTTTCGAGGATTCGCTCGGGCCAACACGATTAGTCAATTTAGTGATGCTAAAGGCTTACCTGAAGGTTATACAAGGAGCCAGAATAATGCGATGCGCAGTAAGCATTCAGCTAAATGAGTCAGGCATTCTTCAATTTCGAAGGCCCAACGCAGATTTTGTCCCAAAGGTTACACTCTAATTGTTTTCTGCATTTGATATTTGTTCTGCATTCATGTCATCTCTGGCCATGCATTCTTGTGAGGACACTGTGTGACGGGTGTGTGATTCAAATAAAAAGCGGGATACTCAAACCCAAAGGCTGGTTTTTACCGGCACATGGGAAGTAACCCGTTTTTTATGGCCAATTATAATCCTCACTAAACAGGTGTGCAAAGTAATGTTAAAGAAATAGATTTGTTAGTTGCAACATTGAATTGCGCCAAATGTCCCATGCAAACTATGCACGAAATACCATATTTGCATTGCAATTAATCACTGATTAGCTGCAGTACTTTTACATGAAGTACTTTTCAAAATGGTGGGTGTGTGATTCAAAAAACAGTGGCCGCTATCGAAAGATAGCGGCCTGTTTTTTAAAAGTATTTATCACTTTACCGGAAGGGCTTTTTGCCCCCTTCCCGTTTGAGCACTTCCACCGTTTTTTGATAATAGGCAATGGCCTTTTTGGGCGAGTTGGCAATACATACCACCCCCAATTTTCCATATTGGCTTAATGCGCCAATCAAATGAAACATTACACCCTCCTGCGTGGCGCCATTAAACATTATTTCATTGTCCATGGCAATATCTATCAGGTCGTGCGGTGTTAGCCCTTTAAAACAATCGTCTACCAGATTGTCGCTGCTGAAATAAAAACGAGGCCTGCCATTTTGCATCAGGTATTCACCGGTTTCTGCATTGTAATTGCCTTCGGTAAGAAACTGCAACATCAGGAAAGGATGCGTGGTACCGCCCTTACGCAGGTTAATTTCAATGGCAAAATGGTCCCATCCCTCATCTGTTTTTACAGAAAGAAAATCTACACCAAAGCGGCCGAGCACCCCTTGCTTCTTCAGCAACTCACATAACTCCATGGTTTTTACCCCCAACGCTCCTGCATAGGCAGGACGTGCGGGAAAGTATGCGCCCAAAAAAACCTGGCCACCTTCGCCGCCAAGCAATTGATCGTGTGTACTTAACACCTGACACCTTCCCAGCGGATTTATGACGCCCTGCACACTTGGCGATTCCTTTTTTTCTCCATCGATAAATTCCTCAACAATACCCTCCATGCTTTCAAAATGCTGCATGAATTTTTCATAGTTAAGATCGGGTGCCACCACCTTCAACTGTTGGGGAAGATTCTCCAGAATCTTGCTGTAGGTACAATCTGCTTTTGTATCGGGGTAATAATAAATGGCATTGCCTTCGCCCGAAAATCCATCGTTCATCTTCACAACGGCTTTTCGCATTTTAGGTTTCGCTTCCTTCAGCGCAGCGAGGGCTTTGGCCACTTCTGCACGGTCTTTCAGGTCTTCAAAGCCTTGCGGAACCTGCAATCCGGCCGCCTTAAAAAGTTTTCGTCCCTGGCTTTTGTTTCCCAGATCTACCAAGTCGGGGTCGCATCCAAAAATGGGTACACCAAGTCTTACTGCCAGTGTTCTTTCATAAGGCGTGGTATTAAAAAAAGCAATATGGGCCACATGGTCGTGTGGAATGCATTCCTTAATACGCTTGATGAGCCTTGGCCTTTCCAATATTTTTTGCGTAAGCGATAAAGGTGAAGAGTCATAACAACTCAACAATTGCAACCGCTGTCGGGCATGATAGCCGGTAATGCCGGGAAGCAAATGCAGATAATAATCAATAATCACCGGATCGATAGTGGTGCTGCTTACAAAAATGATATGGGTACGTGGCATGCGCAGCAACAGCAGCATGCACAACATGCGCTCTTCGTAATGCACAATACCGTCAATCTTGGCTAATATTTCCTGATCAAGGGTGAGGCTGGGAATAATCACCACAGTTTTCGGCGCCAGTTTATCCGGAAAACTGAATTCATACTGCCCGGGGAAACTTGCCTGCATACGCCTGAATATCTCTTTCTCTTCCTCACTTCCAGGAGGAGGAAAAGCACTCTGCGATAAGGTAGGCGACGAATGGTAAGTATCAAAAGTCTTCAAATCTGGCATAACTAAGGCTTCGCGTGAAAATACAGTTAAGCACCCTGCGGCACAAAGGGGCAAGCAATATAAGAAAGCCGCGCTAATGATGATGCGATGTATATCATGTAAACTAAGGGAAAACTTTGCCATCGGCCCGATACTAAAGATCAAACCTTACAGCCAAACAGTGCTGTATATTGCTTGTTCAATACAAGCCATGGCAAACCGCAGAAAATTTATACAACAGATAGGGCTGGCAAGTGCCGGGGCCTTTGGATCGCAGTCCATATTTGCCCAAACGCAGCAAGATAACTGGCAAAGGGCCAACCAACTAGCAGCAGGAGTTTCTGCATCTGATGTGGTAACCAATGAAGACTATTGGCAAATTATACAGCAGGGGTATACAGCAAACGGCAACATCATTAACCTAAATAATGGAGGGGTAAGCCCACAGCCTATTGTGGTGCAGGAAGCTTTGAAACGTTACAACGATCTGGCCAGTCAGGGCCCCTCGTACTACATGTGGCGGCAATTAGACCAGGGGCGCGAACCGCTGCGCCAACGCCTGGCAATTTTGGCTAATTGTGATGCGGAAGAAATTGCGATTAACCGCAACGCCACCGAGGCCCTGAACACGGTCATATTTGGTCTTCCACTCCAAAAAGGCGACGAGGTAATTGGCACCCTGCAGGATTACCCCAACATGATTCAGGCATGGCGCCAGCGCCAATTGCGCGAAGGGATTGTGTACAAGCAGCTATCCTTCAATTTTCCTATGGAGGAGGATGATGCCATTGTTGCCGCTTTTGAAAAAGCCATTACCAGTAAAACCAAATTGCTGCATATCACCCATATTATTAATTGGGTGGGACAAATATTGCCTGTGCAAAAATTATGCGCCATGGCCAGGCAAAAAGGTATCGAAACGCTGGTTGATGGTGCCCATAGTTTTGGGCTGCTCGATTTTGGCATTCCGCAACTCGGCTGCGATTATTTCGGCACATCACTGCACAAGTTTCTCAGCGCCCCGGTTGGCAGTGGCATGCTTTGGATAAAGCAGGATAAAATTGAAAAAATATGGCCCTTACTTTGTAACAGCGAGCCCAATGGCAAAAACATTCGCAAGTTTGAAACCCTGGGTACACGTAGCTTTTGCATAGAACAAGCCATTGGTGAAGCCATTAACTTTCATGAAGCCATTGGCAGCAAAAGAAAAGAAGACCGTATCAGATACCTCAAAAATTATTGGGCAGAAAAAGCAAGCCAGATAAAGGGCGTAAATATCCATACCTCACTGCAGGCACCCTACTCTTGCGCCATTGCCGGTGTAAGTATTGACGGTATGAAACCCGAAGAACTTGATAGCGCTCTCTATAACCGGTACAAGATTCATGCTGTGGGCATTAACTGGGAAAACATACACTGCGTAAGAGTAACGCCACATGTATATACGCGCCTGCAGGATTTGGATAAACTTGTGCAAGCCCTTGCCGAAATAGCAAAGGCTTAGTTGAGTTGCTTTACCCAATTCATCAGGCCTTCGTACACCTGTGCGGCCACCCGCTGCTGAAAAGCATCACTAAGAATTAATTGTTCGTCTTGGGCATTACTCAGAAATGCTACTTCCACAAGGCAACTTGGGTAATTGGCAGGCTGTACTAACTGAAAATTGAAGCTGCCCACGTTACCAAATTCCGGCAATTGAGGTATCTCCAGCAGGGATTGTAAAATAAACCCTGTAAGCGGCTGAAAGGCAAGATGCTTGTAGTAGGTGGACACTCCCCTTGCACTTTCCCGACCTGCCGAATTAAGATGAAAGCTTATGAGCACATCAGGCTGCCATGGCTGCAGCATAAGCAGGCGGTCTTTGTTATCAATAGTAGTATCGGCAGACCGTACCATGATATAGGAGATATTTTTTGCCTGCAGCTGCTTCTCAAATGCCTGTGCAAACCGTAGCGTATAATCCTTTTCCAGAATGCGTGTAGTGGTTCCCGAAGCTCCAACATTTGTGCCGCCATGCCCGGCATCAATGGCTATGAGCATATCACGCAGTTGTGGTTTTTCCGGCAATCGTTTGGTTACTATCAGCAGCTTGTTATCCGGGGTATATCCAATACTGTAGCCGAGGTGTTGATTTTGATGCAGTACAATATCAATGCGCACAATATCATCCGCCACCTGTTGCCAATTAGCCGAAGCGATGCCTTTGGCGCTACTCAGCCTGTTTATCCAATTGGTATTGCTCTGCACATTATATAATTCAATGTGTAGGGTGGCGGGATTATTGTCCATCCACGATTTGTAAATAACCTTGCGACTTAAATTGATGAACACACTATCCTGCTTATCGCTACCGGCTATTCGCCACGCTTCCATCAGTGCCGGCGGAGGCGCTACGGCAGTATGGATAGAATCAATAAACATGGTATCGAGATAGGCAATTCTGCCGGCTGCTAAACGGATTGTACAAGTAGCATCAATGGTATCTACCAATTGTACCATAATTCCGGTATCAATATACCCCATCTTAGCACTTCCCAATCGGTCTGCACCGGTACTATAGGCAATCTGAGGCAGCTTGCCTTTTATTTTGCCAGCTTGCTGTGCCTGTATGGATAGTGGCGAAACAAAGAGTAATAATGCTGTAACCCATAGCGGCAGCCGGAAGGCACAAACCAATCGTTTTATCATCATCAGCTTAATTGTGCAAGGGCTGTTTCCAATTTTTGCAGCATGGGGGCTATATCTTCTGTTTTGCAGGTTCCAACACTCAGGCGATACCAACTATTTTCTGCATCGGCACCAAATGCACTGAAAGGCACTATGGCCAGACCGGCGTTTTCCAATAAGTAATCAGTAACATCCGACTGCTTCGTCAATACTTGTCCGTCGGGCTTTTTGTTTCCAACCAAATCAATTTGAATGGTAAGATATAAGGCAGCTTTGGGTTGTATGGCATCTACAGCATAGCCTTTATCTTTTAATGCCATTAAACCTTTGTATATCGCCTCCAGCCTATACAAAAGCGATGCTTTAAAAGTTGGCATGTAGTTATCTATCGCCGCCTGATTGCCCAGGAATTTAGCCACAGCTTTTTGCTCGGCCATTGGCGCCCATCCGCCCACATGCGAAAGAATGGCTCTCATTTTCGCCATGATAAAAGCAGGGCCAAAAGACCAGCCTACTCTTACACCGGTAGCTGCAAAACACTTGCTGATACCATCCACAAAAACAGTGTAATTGCGCATAGCCGGCATTGCACTCACCGGGTTTTCAAAAACTGCATCGCCATACACCAATGTCCAATACATCTGATCGAACAACACATACAATTTCTTTTCATCGGGTCCGCGCCGTTCATTCTCCGCCACTACCATGGCGCAAATTTTGCGCAACTCGTCCGGATTCAGCATAGTACCTGTTGGGTTCTGCGGACTGCATAAGCAAAGCAACGCTGCGTTCTGTATATAGGGCGCTATATCGGCGGCCGTTGGCATAAACTCATTTTCCGGTGTAGTAGGCACCATACAATGCTTTGCCCATGTCATGTGGGTATAGTGATTATTATTCCACGATGGATTGGCATAAATAACGGTATCACCCTCATCTACTATCGTTCTGAAAATAGCGTAGATAAGCGGTCTGCCACCGCAGGAAATCTGAATCTCGTTTGGCGTATAATCAAAGCCGAGGTGTTTGGTATAATAGGCTGATACTGCCTGTCGTAAATCCAGTTCGCCATCAGCCAGCGGATAGCTGGTAAAATGTTGCTCGTAGGCTTTTACAATTTCATCTTTAAGTTCCACAGGAATAGGAAAAACCTGCGGATCAAAATCGCCAACGGTAAAATTATAAATAGTATCACCGGCTGCTATGCGGGCCCTTATTTGGTTACCCAATTTTACAATCTCACTGCCTATTAAAGTATCGGCTAACTTGCTCAGTTTCTCAGTATGCATATTAATTTTTTCGGGTATGGTATCAGTAATGCCTTCTTACTAGCGCTTCCATGTCCTGCCGCGACATATAACCAGATTGCCGCAGCTGCTCTTTGCCATTTTTAAACAGGAGTATCTGCGGTATGCTATTAAAAGAAAGTGATTTCATAAGGTGCAGATGATCATCTGCGTTTAGCGTAAGTATCAATACACTGTCGCGCATGTTGGTAATCATGCTATCCAGGGCAGGTTTCATTATTTTACAAGGGGCGCACCATGGGGCATAAAAATCAACAAGAACCAGCGGATTAGTTTGCATGGCGCCGTTGAAAGCCTCAGCACTCATTATGGCGTCCGAAGAAGCTGCCTGCTCCAGGGGTGTGGTTAGCGGTAGATTTTGCAGTTTCCAGGCTATTAGCCCGCCGTCCATTTCGTATACGCTGGCAAATCCCATTTCACGCATGATGCTGGCAGCCTCTGCGCTTCGGGCCCCCGAGCCACAGTACACATACACACTACGCTGTTTGTCGATGGTATTAACCTGCTCTTTAAACTGCTTATTGTAAAAATCAATATGGCTGGCACCGGCAATATAGCCTCTGCTCACTTCATTCATGGTGCGTACATCTAGCAGCAGGGCTCCGGTATCGCCTTTATAACGTTTATCAAAATCGGCCGGAGCTAAAAGCTTTTCGGAGGGCTGCGCCGTACACGACACTACTTGTAGGAAGCCAAACAAAGTTGCAGCAAGCAAGATTTTAGACATGCCGCGAAGGTAAAGTGGGGCGGTATTTTGGTAATCTTAAAGTTGGGGGCAGTGGGCAGTCGGAGTGAATTCTTAAACTTTAAACTTCACACCTTAAACTTCCCGCTACTCCATCCTCCCCATCCATTCGCGTTTCATTTTGCGCCAAAAACCATCAAAGGAAGTGAATCGATCGTTGCGCCAAAGCATGGCTTCTTCTTCCACTTTTGCTTCGCGCACCTGCCTTGTGGTTTCAAAAAAATGATCGATGGCTTGCTTATCAGCATCCAATAAACGTTGGTTGTAATAATCACCAAGCGAATTGATATGCTGCATATTGCGGCGGTGTCTCTCGCGGTCATTGTCTTCGGTAAGTCTTATCATATCGGCATATGGCCCGTCGGGCAACATGCTTTTGGCTATTACTGGCATGAGCTCAATAAGCATCAAAATGCAAATAATCAGGTAGTATCGGGAAGCTACAGCATTGTTGCTTTTGATTAGGTTTTGCAGAGCCTCAATACGGGTGAGAAAACCAAAATTGAGTAAATCTGCAAATCTCTTTTCCTGCACTGTTATACTGTCTTTAATGGCGGTTTGCAACAATTGTAACGAGTCTAACTGAGGTTGCGTAGCGGTTTGCAATTGCTTGTAGGCTTCATCGAGTTTCTGATACTCCACACGTTTTGCCAGAGCAATAGTGCTAATGCCCACTTTGCCCGTGCCGCCGCTACCATCAGCCTCGGATAGATAGTTGGTGCGTGCCTTTTCAACCGCCGCATTTGACGTTTGCAGTATATCTTCCAAACGCTTCTGCTCAGTTACCAATGTTTGTTGTTGTGGCGCATACATGGCTTGCAGTTGCTCTAATTTAGTCTTGCGTCTGCCTTCGTTATCCATATTAGCCTGCATGCGCACTTCGGCATCAAACAAATACAATACTGCAGGTTGTGCCATAAAAAACCCAATAGTGAGCGCCAGTATCCCCCGAAAAATTAATGGCCCGGCTTTGCTTTTATTTTTAGCATTGATGCCCTTGATAAGCGCCCTGTCGATAGTGAGCACAATAAAGCCCATAAACAAGCCCAACATCAGATAGGCCAGCATGTTGGTATTGGTCGTACTGAAAAAATAAGTCCATGCCATGGTGGCAAATACCCAGGTACACAGTACCACCACACCGGTTATGCGATAACGGTTTCTGTCCACCGCGCAATCGCGAATCAACTCGGGCTCGGCGGTGCTCAGCCACCATAAAAAATTATCTAACGATGTAGGCTCGTACGCGGCCAGCCCCTGCCCTTCATGTTGGTGCATGCTCAATTGGTTATATCATCAATAAGAAAACACAACGCATTGCGCTGTTTTTGAAATAGGCTGGCAGCTCAAAAAAACGACATCGCCCCGCAACTATTGTTTGCCAATTGATAAAACCAAGGGAATTTTTTTACAAGCGGCAAACACAAACTACCTTATGCCGCAAAATGGCTGCAAAAAGAAACGCCGCAACGCTTATGACTAGCATTAGAAGCCTTTATCGCCTGTTCTTAATACCCTCTATAATATTGGCCCTCACATCTGCATCGCCAGCACAGGATAGCCTGCGCGTTACCAGCACCGGCATGGCAGGCATTAGCATTAATACCCCCATTAGCCAACTGGCCGCAAAAAATATTGTGGTGCCCGCTACAATGGACAGCAGCGAGTGGGGTATGCTGTCGTTCACCAGCAAGGTTGGCGATTATGTTCTTCTGTTTGAAGTATACGAACTGTGGCAGGAAGACAAGCCCAGCCAGCAAGCGGTATACAGCATGTACACTGAAGATGCCCGGGCACGTACACCCAGCGGCATTGGCATGGGCAGCGATAAATTTGATGTAGTAAAAAAACTGGATGGCTATTATCTCGAAGTAATGCCCGATTGGCGAAAGGAGGAGGGAAAAGACAAACGATACAGTATCATACACCTCATGGATAGCAATAACGGCACTATGCTCACCATGTATTTTTTCAATAATAAGCTATATGCTTTTATGGTATCCATGTACGAAGGCTGCTAAGCCCATGGTAAGATGTCGTCAGGGGTTTCTTACTTTAAGAGTCTACTGCCTGATATTAAGATGAGCAAATAATGCCTCCTTGTAAGATTGGCTGATCGGAATTTCTACCTCACCAATCGATACTCTGTTCTGATCTATATGGTCGATACAATTTGTCCGTACGGCAAAACTTCTATGTACCCTTATAAAATCAGCAACAGGCAACTGCTCCATAAAATCTGAGAATGTAGAGCGATGGCTTACCTGTTTTTTTTCTTTGGTATGAATAAGCACATAGTTTTCCCGGCTCTCAATAAATGTGATGTCGCTAAATACAATTTTTATATAACGATGACCATCGCGAATGAAAACATAATCGGGCCCCGGGCCGGTGTCGGGCAGTGCTTTGAAGGCATTGAAATTATTGACGGCAATTTCAATAGCAGTAAATAGTTCTTCTTTAGTGAAGGGCTTCACGAGATAGGCGTAGGGTCTTACTGATTTTGCACGCTCCAGGGTTGCCCGGTCGCTGTTGGCAGTCAGAAAAATAAAGGGCAGGAAGTAGGTTGTGTTGATCTTTTGGGCAATATCTATACCGTCCTTGTCTTCTCCCAGGTTGATGTCTAATATCAGCAAATCAGGCTTTTCCTTTTCAATCAAACTGAGGGCTTCCTTGTAACTGCTTGCCGGCTCGAACACTGTGTATCCGATATCGCTGAGAATCATATTGATCTTTTCAGCTATCAATAATTCATCCTCTACAATGCCAATAGAAATCTCCTGTTTCATACGCAAATCAATGGTTGTCGGTCGGCAGCCTTTGCGCCATTCCCGGAAAAAGAGGAATAAAGTTGGCCAACCCCTGATGTTTATGAAGCAATATACGTTTGGATGAAATTTCTAAGAACGAAATCCTTGCCATACCCCCTTACAACCAGGTAAACCAGGCAAAAAATGCCGCTGAGGAGGTGTTCACCATAAATCTGTCACTGGCAGGTTGGCATTCGTCACTCTTTTTTTGACTGCCCTTTATGACTTCACAAATTTGTGTCAAGCAATTAGGATTTAATTATTGCTGCTCAATTAATCACTTCAAAAATCAAAAAAATGAAAAAAAACATCCTCAATCTGATTGCCATTTTAGCGCTCAGCCCGCTTGCCATGTTTGCAAATTCCGGCGAAATCAATGGTGAAAATCCAACCCAAAAAACTTACAAAGCGTATTGGATAGCTACCACCATATCCGACCAAAAAATAATTGTACAGGAAGCCCTTGTGCCCGAAGAAGCGCTGGAAAGAAATGAGCAGGGCGAATTTGCCGGGGTAAAAATGGACTTGCTGGACAAGGCGCTGAACTATTCAGCCCTGACCTCCATACAGGGAGCTGCGGTGAAATACAGCCAATTTGTGGTGGAAGAGAATAACGCTACTAATCTGCAGGCCAACATGGGTGCAAGCACCACGAGCCTCCAAACTAATGATGACCGCTTGAACGCGACGCTTGTTTGTTATGGTGCGTTGGTACAAGGATGGACAGTGGTGACAAATACCTGTCAAAACAGCTATGGAAAAAGCAATTATTGCATTGCACAAAAACAAGTCAATGGCTCCGTTCCCGGCGGCTATATGATAGTTTACTGCAAGTAGCAATGTTACCGGCTGCTTCTAAAAAAATAAATGGTAGCAGGTGGTGTACTTTATAGGCCCCAAACCTTACTGCAAGGCCCTTTGGACGAAAGTTTGAAGGGCTTTGTCTTGCAATGGTCGCCAAAATTTTCATAGGTCAAAAGCGTTCAAAGTTCCCTATCAGATAAAAAGCATGCTCAACTGTTGGCGTTAGATGCCCGGCGTTAATGGTCCTTGTTTCCTCGAAAACTGCAAATCAAATACCAACCCACCATCATTGTAAAACCTCGACTGACCCTTCAACTGCCGGGTGAGCAACTGGATTACCTTCATGCCCATAGAGGTAGATTTTTGGGGTTCGAAGGAGTCAGGCATTCCGGGGCCGTTATCGCGACAAACAATATGATATTCTACTATATCATTGGATGCAGTTTCCGCTATTAAAACCTTAATAATATTCTCCCGCCCCGCTTGTACAGCGTATTTAAAGATGTTGGTAAAAAGCTCGTTCAAAATAAGGCCGAACGGAATGGAAGCTTCTGTGCTCAGCCATACTTCCGTATCATTCAATTCAAGATTGACAACCATTCCTGGTTCATTGAACACATCCTTTACTTGTTTGAACAGGTCTTGAACAAAGTCATGAAGCTCTACCGAACCCAAATCATCGGTCCTGTACAACTTATGATGGATAAGGGCAATGGATTGCACCCGGCTTTGGCCCTCAGCAAGTGCTGATTTCCCCGATTCATCCGTCATGTTCCTGGTTTGCAAGGTGAGCAGGCTGCTGATAACTTCAAGATTATTCTTTACCCGGTGATGAATTTCGCGAAGCAGCGCTTCTTTTTCAGTAAGTGACACCTTCAATTGCGCCGTAGTTTGTTTTACCCTTTGCCGCTGTTGGTAAATAATAGTCAGTAATATCAGTGCCACTGCAAGCCCTGCCATGATGATGTTGCGAATGAGCCTTTGCCGGGCAATTTCTTGCCGGGCAATGGCATCCTTCCTCTCTTGCTCCTCCCTGGCAGTAGCTTCTTTTTTCTCAAATGCAAACTGCATCTCGTTGCGGGTAATCTGCTTTTGTGCATCGAGGCCTATGATGCTATCCCGCAAATTAACATAGGTCTTATAGGCATCGAGCGCTTTTACCGGCTTACCTTCCTTTTCGTACAATGTGCTCAGGTTCCACCAGTTCTCTTTTTGCATGTTTATGTTGCCCATTTCTTTGCTTAGTTGCAACGATTGTTGGGCGTAGTCTAACGCCATGCTATAACGTTTGGCAGGCGAAATACCTGCAGCAGCCAGTACTTTGGCGTCCGCCATGATGCAGGCCGTACTGATGGTTTGCAGGTTTTGGGCCCGGCCTTCTTTCAAACCATACTGTTCACACAGTGCAAGCGATTTTCTGGCATAATCAAAGGATTTGGCATATTCTTTCAGGCCCAGATAAACCTTTCCCAAACTACCCCAAACCATACCAATATTGGCTTCCATATTCATTTCCTCAAATAATGCAAAGGCTCGCTGAAAATTGGCAAGCGCCTTTGGATAATCTTCCATTTCCGAATTGAGAAAACCGATATTGCCATTCAGAATGGCAATGCCGTAACGGTCATTTTGTGCTTCAGAGATATGTAGTGCTTTTTCGTAATAATCCCGCGCTTTGGGATAATCTTCCAAAGCGATAAAAATGTTACCAATGTTATTGAGATTTTGTACCGTCCCCCTGAGGTTACCCATTGCTTCAAAAACGGTAATTGCTTTTTGGTGACAATCAATAGCTGCCGGATAGTTAGACATTGCCGAATGGACAAGCCCAATATTGTCGAGGCAGCCCCCAATGCCTTCTTTGTTGTCTATTTCAGTAAAAATGGCGAGTCCCTTTTCCAGATGTTCTAATGCTTTGGTGTTATTGCCCAGCGTTACATAGGCTAAGCCAATGTTTTGCATATTGCCGGCCATGCCACGTTTGTCTTTAAGTTCGCTATAAGTAGCCAAGGCTTTTTCGAAATAGACCAGTGCCTCCTTTTTATCTGCACAAGTGTTGCCAAGACCCTGTTGGGCTGCGGCCGCACCTTTTAGGTTTTTCAGTTCACGATAAAGCCTTTCCGCTTCCAGATATGCGCCTTTGGCATTGGCCCGATCATCCCGTATAATATAGGCCGTGCCCAGGCTCAGGTTTGCCTCGGCTTCAAGCGATTTGTTCAGCTTTTTTGCAAGCGCAACGGCCTCTTTTCCTGTGGTTATGCCTTCCGCCCGGTTTGCATTGGCATACTCATCCATAATGGACAAGAGCAGGTTAAACTTATGTTCATCTTCCTTTAAGTATTGCTGGTTGGCTTTTATCAGGCTATCCAATTGCTTATTGGGTGGCGCAGGCTGGCCAGAAATAACAAGGGTTGTAAGGCAAAAAATTACCAGCAAATATTTCTTCATACACGGTTTGAGGCTATTTCAAATATAACATATAAAGAAATTTTAATGGAAACCCATTACCTAAGGCAGATAATCTGAAGGCGCAGTGCAGTTCCCGCTTACAAACTAAAAGCCCAGACTAACAGCCAGGATGTAGCCATGGCTATAGGTCAGGAATTTTCCTCTTTAGCGGATTGAATAGTTGTTTTGACAGGCAATTTGCGGCCATCAAAACTATTACTTCTTCCAGCGTGAGCAGACGGTAATCATTCCGGCCTTCATGAGCTTTTTGTTTGCGTCCTTTTCACAGCCGGTTACTCATTTATTTACCCTAAACATGACACTCTTTATTTGTAATCCATGAGCCCCACTACCCTGAAAGCCCGCGTCAAAATCAACCTTTCCCGCGCTTCTGCCGGCAGTGACAAAACCTTCCTGCGTACCTTAAATTTTGTGAAGCTTGCTCTCAATTTTACAAGACCAAGTCGCAACCTTGCTGTGCTGCTGCAACAAAGCCTTTCACTGTTACAACCTTCCTCAATCATTACTCTCCGGCCCTTTATGTCCACTACCTTTTCTTGAAAAAAACAACTCAAAAACCATGCCCTCATCATTATAAAAATCTGACCTTCCATGTAATTGACGCGTAAGCAACCGAATCACTTTCATACCCATCGACATTGATTTTTCCGGATCGAAATCTATAGGCAATCCTGGACCGTTATCGCGACAAATGAAATGATAATCAACAGCATCATGCCTGATGGCTTCCTGCAGCGAAACATTGATGGTGTTCAACCTCCCGGGCTGCACGGCATATTTAAATATATTAGTGAACAGCTCATTTAAAATTAAACCGAAAGGCACCGATGCTTCTGTGCTCAACCATAATTCCCCATCATTTATTGTCAAATCAACTTGCGTTTCAGGTGTATTAAAAACATCCTTTACCTGCTTAAACAGGTCTTTGACAAAGCCATGCAGTTCTACTAATCCCAAATCGTCGGTCCGGTACAGTTTATGATGGATAAGGGCAATGGATTGCACCCGGCTTTGGCCTTCGGCAAGCGCAGCCTTCCCCGTTTCATCCGTCATGTTTCTGGTTTGCAAAGTCAGCAAGCTGCTTATTACCTCAAGGTTGTTTTTTACCCTGTGATGAATTTCACGGAGCAGTGCCTCTTTCTCCATCAGCGATATCCTTAATTGCTCGCTAGTATGCTTCATCTTTTGCCGCTGATTGAATATTACTGCCAATAAGATCAACGCTATCGCAAGACCGCCGACAATGAGGTTCCGGATAAACCTTTGTCTGTCGAGCTCAAGTTTTACTTGCGCATCCTTTTTTTCCTGTGCAAAATCAGACAATGCTACCTGGATAAGCTTTGCCGACTCCATATTAAAATCAGACCGCCAAAGCGAATCCGCTTTCAGATAATGTACCACAGCACTTTTATAATTGCTGTATGTAGTGTCTATTTGAAACCATGCAATATGTGCGTCATATAATTCCTTTTTTAGTTGAAAGGTTTCTGCAGTTTGCAAGGCTGTATTCGCATAAAGCATTGCACTGTCCCTATTGTGCAGCGCATTATATATCCCCGCCAGCTGCGAATAGGCAAAGGCTATATTGTGATGGGCCTGCGTATTCTCCAACAAAGACAACACTTTCAGGAAATCATCCCTTGCTTCTACCAAATTCCCTTTGTATAAATGACTTCCGGCCTGCAACTCAAATATTCTTGCCTGTGCCATCGTATCATTTAGCCGGATAGCCAGACTAAATCCTTCTTTCAGCAGTGTATCTCCCGCCAACCAATTTTGCTCATAATAATAATTCACCACCAGTGCAAGGGTGGATGTCAACGTCATTTGATCATTGTACATTGACTTAGCCAACGCCAGACATTTTTGATTGTATGCAAGCGACAACTCTTGATTACCTATCCTTCTGAATAATTCGCCGAGAACAAAATCCAGCTGCCACATGAGTTCAGTGTCGTTGCTGCCGTCCATTAACTTCTGTGCCTCAAGTGAAGCGGTCATGGCGGCCGGAAAATCACCTTTGTAAATATTGGCCCATGCCACTTCAATCAGGCTCAGCATCATGCCTCTTTTCCATTGCAACTTATGGGCCAATGCAGCGGCTTCTTCACTGTAAGCCAAACTCTTTGCGGCATCTTTATTTCGGAAATACCTTCCCAAATCGTTAAGCAAAATACATTTGAAGGAATCTTCCTCGGCCACGGCTAATTTGTTGCGTAAAGATTGTAAGCCTTCGTCGGTCTGGCTATACGCCTTAGCAGCCATAACTATAAACAAAAGCCCAAAAAGGAAAATCTTTATTTGTACAGCCACTTTTTTCAGTTTCAATTTGCCCCAAGCCTGTTGGACAAAGACTGTGCTTTGTTTTACAACTGCCATAATTGAATAATAGTTTCCGGGTACAATATGATCGTCATTTTTCGGTTCAATGTTTCCGGTTCATTATGCCAATACTGCGGTGCCCCTATTTTCCCTACATGATAAATATAACAGGCTACAGATAATACCCGGTATCAATATTTACTTGCCACTAGTCACAACTTGTTTCAGGGCGCAAAAATCTCACATATACATCCACATCAAGCAATGTAAATAACAGATGCGCAGGGAAACAAAATCTGATGGCTTACCCCGGCAAACCGGCGCATTCCCTACTTTTAACCCATGCAATACTCAGCCCCTTTTTCCAACCCAAACCCCGACATCTACAAAGCTTCTGCCGGCAGCGGCAAAACTTTCCGGCTTACCTTAAATTATCTGAAGCTTGCCCTCAGGCATCCACGGGCATTCAGCGCTATACAAGCCGTAACCTTTACCAATAAGGCTACCGCCGAAATGAAGGAACGCATTGTGCAGGTAATGCGTGCCCTGGCCACCAATGATAAGAGCCCGCAAATACAACACTATCGCATTCAATTGATACAGGAATTATCCGGCATTGACGAAGATGCCCTCACCACATTAGCCAGCGATTGCTACAGTCAGATCCTGCACGACTATTCACGTTTCAGCATCAGTACTATCGATGCATTTGTGCAACGCATCATACGTGCCTTTGCCTGGGAACTGGGCATAGATGGCGGCTTTAAACTTCAACTGGCAGTAGACCCGGTAAAAGAAGCGCTGACAAATAAATTGTACAACCAACTGGATCATAATGATGCGCTGCTGCAATGGATGGTAACCATGGCTAAGGAACGTTTGGAGGCCGATAAGTCATGGAATCCCAGGCAATCGCTCATGGACCTCTCGGATGAGATATTCAAAGAACAATACCAGGCTTTTGAAAGCTCGTTGGCAGGCAAGACGGATGCGGAAATAAGTGAGGCATTCACGGCCATGCGCGATGATGCCATGGGTACCATCAAATCAATTGAAGCCAAATGGCAGCGGCTATGCGACAGCATTGCCAAATTGATGAAGGATCGCCATATTGAGAAAGAAGATCTCTTTAATTCAGGAAGCGGATTTATTGGTCCTTTTACAAAAATCATTAGTGGAGAATTACCATCACTTACCGCCACAGCGCTTAAGGTAATCAGTGGCGAAAAACCGTTTGTAAAAAAAGGTATTCCGGCAGAACGTGCCGCAAGGGTTGGTGAAATTGAAAAAGAATTCATTGGCGCCTTAGCACAATTGCAAGTATGGTATGAAGAAGATATTGCCCCTTACAATACAGCACTAGCCATTACCAAAAAACTTGACACCCTCCGGCTTGTAAAAATATTATCCGAACAATTAAGCGCGTACCGATCGGAAGAAAATGCCTTGTTGATGACGGACATACATGCCCTATTGCGCAGGCTTACGCAAGATGCTACCGTACCTTTTATTTATGAAAAAACCGGACAGCAATACCAACACTATCTCATCGATGAATTTCAGGATACCAGTCGTTTTCAATGGGGAAATTTTAAACCCCTGATTGAAGAATCATTGTCGGGCGGCCATTACAATATGATGGTGGGCGATGTAAAGCAAGCCATCTACCGATGGCGCAATGGCGACTGGCGTTTATTGCTGGAAGAGGTAGCAAAAGACCTCGCTCCCTTTCATCCGCAGGAAAAAACACTGCAGGAAAATTATCGCAGCAGCAAACAGGTTATTGCTTTCAACAACCTGCTTTTTCATCTGGCCCCGCAATTGCTGCAGGATGCACTGAATACCATGATGCAATCGGCGCAAAACCATGTACAACAAGGCCTGGCAGCCAAAGGGTACGATACCATTTTCAACCGTGCCTACGCCGACAGCTATCAGCAAACACCCGACACTGCACCGGATAATGGCTATGTGCAAATTTCATTTTTACCAAAAGATGAAGAACTGAATTACTGCGATCAGGTATTGCAGCAATTGCAGCAAACGGTGGACGGATTACTTCGGGAAGGATTTTCGCCCGGCGATATAGCCATACTAACCCGCAAGAATGATGAAGCCAAAATGGTGGTGGAATACCTGATAGATAGTCAGCGGCAATCGGGTATGCAGTATAATATTATGAGTGGCGAAGCGCTGCAGCTACAATCTAATCTCGCTGTAAAATTATTGCTGGCTTGTATGCGCTGGCTGATGTACGCTAATGACACACTTGCCTGGGCCGAAATGAACTATTGCTACGGGCTACTACAACACCATGCCAATGTTGATCATGAACTATTTGCAGGCAATTACGAAACCTCTCATCTACCGCCATGGCTCCTACAAGAAAGCAGACAACTGAGTGGCCTGCCGGTAAATGAATTGGTCCATCAGCTTATCATGTTATTTGAACTGGGCAATCATGCGCAGCATGCAGCATTCGTTATGGCATTTACCGATCTGGTACAGGCATCGCTGCAATATGGCGATACTAATCTCGAATCATTTTTACA
>JAHEMO010000063.1 GCA_024643625.1 Chitinophagaceae bacterium | reverse complement strand
AAATCCACAACCCCCACCCCTATCTCCAAATTAGGTATTTTCACCCCCGCATGAGTAATCCCATCCTCCATAATAGCAGCGCCGCCGATAAAGAATTCGATAATGCCATTCGCCCCGCCGCCATTGCCGAATTCAGCGGTCAGCCCCAACTCATAGAAAACCTGGTCATTTTTATTAAAGCCGCCAAAATACGCGGCGAAGCACTCGATCATGTGTTGTTTCATGGCCCGCCGGGATTGGGCAAAACCACGCTAAGCCGCATTGTAGCCAACGAACTTGGCGTGAATATTAAAGAAACAAGCGGCCCCGTGATAGAAAAGCCCGGCGACCTTGCAGGCCTGCTCACCAGCCTCGAAGCCAATGATGTGTTGTTTATAGACGAAATACACCGCCTGAGTACCGTGGTGGAGGAATACCTCTATGCCGCCATGGAAGATTTCCGCATTGATATTATGATAGATAGCGGCCCGGCTGCCCGCAGCGTGCAGATAAACCTCAATCCCTTTACCCTGATTGGTGCCACCACCCGTAGCGGATTGCTAACGGCACCCCTGCTTAGCCGCTTTGGCATTAAGAGCAGGTTGGAATATTACAACCACGAAACCCTGAAAAAGATTGTGCTGCGCGCTGCGCAAATCTTACAGGCCCATATCAACGACGAAAGCGCTATGGAAATAGCCCGCCGCAGCCGGGGTACGCCACGTATTGCCAACGGGCTGCTGCGCCGCGTACGCGATTTTGCACAGGTACTCAACGACGGACAAATTGATATTGGCATTACCCAACACGCCCTCAAAGCACTGAATGTAGATGAACATGGCCTCGACGATATGGATAACCGCATCCTCAGCACCATCATCGATAAGTTTAAAGGCGGCCCTGTAGGCATTACCACCATTGCCACAGCCGTAGGCGAAGAAAGCGGCACCCTTGAAGAAGTGTACGAACCCTTCTTGATACAGGAAGGCTTTTTGCAACGCACCCCTCGTGGGCGCGAAGTGACGCTTAAGGCATACCAGCATTTGGGCAAGCAACGGCCGGGAAACAATGAAACACTCACCTTATTCAGCTAAGCTTCTATCCTGCGGTGATTGGCCATACCTTTTTAGCAGCCTCTTGCAGCATGCAGCTTGTACACCAGCCAGCTGAACATGGCATGGTAAATACAGGGCGCTAACGGCAGGTTTTAAATTGATTCTCATCAAATTCTTTGCAGCTATTGCATTTTCCCTTTCATTTATCGCATGAAGAAACTATTTGCCATTCTTATGGTGATCGGTCTGGTGCAATGCAAAACCCAGAACAGCCAAACGGAAACTGCCACTACCCCACCCATTAGTTTTGATGATAGCACCCTGACAAGCATTGGCGATTATGTGAAAGGCATTGCAACCAAGAGCCATTGCCGCATGACAGTTGCTGTGGCCGACAGTGCCGGTGCCCGCCATTATGTAGGCTACGACGGCAGGGCAGATACCGCAATAACCGATTTTGGCGGCACGATTGATATTGGCAGCTGCACAAAACTGTTTACTGCGGCAGCCATTTGGCAGCTGATGGAAAAAGGTAAATTTCGTAAAGAGGATAAGCTAACCCAATTGTTGCAACTGAGTGCTGTCGACTACAATAAACTGCTGGTGGTTGATGGAAAGAATTATATCGATTCGGTGACGGTACAGCAAATGCTTAACCATACCTCAGGCATTCCCGATTATTTTCCGGCCGAGAGCGATGACAAAGTTTTTGCCGAGTATAACGATTCCACTGTTCGTTTCAGTCCGGAGCAATTGCTTGGCATGTCGCAAAAAAATATGCAGCAGGCTTTTATTCCTGGCAGTTCCTTTCATTACTCCAACGCAAATTATTTGCTACTGGGCATGCTTATCGAAAAATATTCCGGGCAGAGCTATCATGACTACCTGAGGGAGCATATTCTCCAACCCCTCAAGCTGGAGCATACCTGGTTTGCGTCGGTTAGTTGGCCAGCCTATAGGGCGCCAGGCCACTATAATGGTAAGGAAACTGTGATGCCAGCCACCATGGCCGGTGCTGCCGGCGAAATTATTTGTACACTCGATGATATGCAAACCTTTGTGCGCGGCTGGTATTCCGGAAAGCTATTTGCACAACCGGGAACCCTTACCGATTACCATCAGAATGGCTTTGGCCCCATGGGCTCGGGCGTTGACTACGGCCTCGGCGTTGTTCGCATATATAACCTGAGCTACGGCCACGCCGGACAAACCTTTGGCTTTCAGAGCTACATGGGTGCTTTACCTAATGGCAATAGCTTTGTACTTGGCATTGACGACGCAGCAGTGTCTGCCTGGACTCCTGCCATGGTTATGTCTTCCATGCTGACGGGAACAAAATAATACATCAGGTCCGCCCACCCGGCCCACAACAATTATCTAATCATCTTCAAAGGTGGCCAAATCTCTTTGGTTACAGCTATCGTAGTACTTGAATACGAATGAGGTCGGGTGGTGCAATCCGGACTATAAGGCCAATTTTTTTTCTGGCGCTGTCATATGCTTAGCCCATCACCACTTCGAGCACCGGCAAACTTTTTAATATTCCCGCGTCGGGTTGGTGGTAATAAAAATACTCCAGGCAGGCTTTTAGCAAGTCCTTGCGCTCGGCACGACTGAGTTTGAGCCGATAAAGCGTGATGGCATTTTCCATATGTAGCAATTGATAAATGGCCTGGGCCATCCATCCCGTTACATAGTAAGATTGTAATATGTGTGGATGCGTGCCCTGAAATAAATCAATGCCCGTGTGCTCATCAAAACTATCCGCATCAAGGCCAAAACCTAACTGCGCTCCCATTTGCAATACAAACCATGAGGGCATTAGGGCAATAATTTCCGGTGAAACTTCATCGAGCAAAATCAATTGGCTGCACATAAACTGAAAGAGTTCCGCATTAGGCTCAGGCTGCTTTATGGCCACCGATAATAGCTCAATCATAAACAACGCCACGGCATGCCGGCTTACCTGCTGATACAAATGCTGGTACACATGGTGCCACTGTAATTCCTTGATGATTTCGAAATTGGCCTGTTGGCGGTGGTATACCACCAAGTCGAGCAGGGCTGCCGGCTGAAAGTATACCTGCTGGCTAGCTCCGCCTCTTTTGCTTACCCGTCTTGCTCCTTTTTGTAAATATTTCTGCAGACCAAAATGCTCGGTATATACCCATACAATCAGGCTGGTTTCGCTGAAAGGTGTGGTACGCAATACAATGCCCCGGGTATGCTGCAGCATAATTACAAGTTGGCTGGCTGCAAATGAACAACCAAACCTGCAAAACGACCTGAGAATGCTATTTGGAGCAGAATGGCTTTATTTGCCACACATCATTCTCATTCACTACACAACAGGCTGCTATGTGGTATAAACTGGGCGAATTTGTATTAAAAAACCGTGTGCTCCTGTTGGTGTTGCTGCTGGCATCCACCGCCTTTATGGCCTGGCAGGCCTCGCAAATTGAGCTTAGTTACGATTTTGCCAAAGCCATTCCTACCGATAACCCCAAATACAAATCGTATATGGCCTTTAAGGCCGAGTTTGGTGAAGATGGTAATGCCCTGGTAATTGGTGTGGAGGACAAAGATTTTTTTACCCCCGCCAAATTTGCGGCTTACCGGAAAATGCTGGCCGAAATAAAGCAAGTAGAGGGTACTGCAGGCCAGTTGTCTGTATCCGGTGCAGTGGATTTGGTGAAGGCTGATAGTGCCGAAACCCTGAGTGCCGTTCCCATTTTCACCGATACCATTCGCACCCAATCCGACCTCGACTCGGCAAGGGCTCGCTTTGAAAATCTGCCCTTTTACCGCAACCTGCTATATAACCCTGAAACGCATGCTTATCTGGCAGCCATTACCATCAATAAACAAATACTGGTAAGCAAAGAGCGCACAAGGGTAGTAAGCGAGATTGAAAATGCAGCCAACCGTTTTGCCACCGCCACCGGCAGCAATGTTCATCTCAGTGGCCTGCCTCTTATTCGCACCAAAGTGGCCGACCGCATTAAAAATGAAATGAACTACTTCCTTATTGGTTCATTGCTGCTGGCTTGTATTACCCTCATCCTTTTTTTCCGCAGCACTTCCGCTGTATTGATATCGCTTGCCGTGGTAATTATGGGTGTATTATGGGCCATTGGCACCATGCATTTGCTGGGTTATCAAATCACCTTACTCAATGCGCTTATACCACCACTGATAATTGTAATAGGCATACCTAACTGTATTTATTTTCTCAATAAGTACCACATGAGTTGGGAGGATATGACCGGCAATACGCAGCCCGTTACCCCCGAAAATACACCTGCCATTAAGCGTGCCGCATTGCTGAATATGGTAAGCAAAATGGGCATCGTTACTTTGTTTTGCAATATTGCTGCAGCCGTAGGCTTTGCCGTATTTGCCCTTACTGAAAGTGCTTTGCTTAAAGAGTTTGGCGTGGTAGCAGGTATTAATATCATGGTCATTTTTGTGATCAGTTTCATTTTTATTCCCTCCGTACTAAGCTTTGTTGATCCCCCTAAAGAAAAGCATACCCGCTACCTGCGCAATCCCGCGCTGGAACGTCTGTTGGTGCGCATAGAACATTGGGTATTGCGCCGGCAGGGATTGGTATATGGCATTACCGCAGCAGCGCTTGTGTTTTCATTGCTGGGTGTATTGCAGCTGAAGAGTGTAGGCTATATTGTAGACGACCTGCCGAAGAGCGATAAAATTTATACCGACCTCAAATGGTTCGAAAAAAACTTTGGTGGTGTAATGCCACTAGAGGTAGTGGTTGACGCAAAAAAGAAAAGAGGCATTACCCGCAACTTAAACGCCATACAACGCATTGATCAATTTAGCGAATATGTGAGCCGATTAGAAGAATGTGCCCGCCCACTAAACCTCGTTGAAGGATTAAAGTTTGCCAAGCAAGCCTATTTTGATGGCGATAGCATGAGCTATTTTGTACCCAACGAATTTGATATGGCATTTCTGGGGCCCTACCTGCGTGGCAACCGCAACGATGGCGATAGTGCAAGTCAGTTGGCCAAACTTACCAAGAGCTTCATGGACAGCAACCAACAGCGCGCCCGCATCAGCATCAATATGGCCGATGTAGGTACTATACGCCTGCAGCAATTGCTGGATACCCTGCAAATGCATGCCGATACGATATTCAATTATGCAGGCATGCAGCCGGTGGATCCGGAAAAACCCGATGGTGCGCAACAAGCGGTTTTTGACAGCACATATGATGTGAAGTTTACCGGTAGTTCGGTTACCTATCTGGAAGGCAGTCGTTTTATAATCAATGGTTTAAAAGAAAGTATTCTGTGGGCCTTTTTGCTCATTAGCCTTACCATGCTGTGGCTCTTCCGCGACCTGCGTATTTTGTTTTGTTCGCTGGTACCCAATATCATTCCGCTTTTTATTACGGCGGGCATTATGGGCTGGGCAGGTGTAGCACTCAAACCCAGTACTGTATTGGTTTTCAGCGTGGCCCTGGGTATTGCTATTGATGTCACTATTCGTTTTCTGGTAAATTATAAACAGGAGTTACCGGAACATCATAACAACATTATGGCTACAACAGTAAGTACCATCAGGCATACCGGCATAAGCATTATTTATACATCGCTGGTGCTGGTAGCTGGCTTCGTCATATTTATGTTCAGCGGCTTTGGCGGCACATTTAGTTTGGGCTGGCTTACATCGCTCACTTTACTGGTGGCTACATTTACCAACCTGGTGTTTTTACCGGTGCTGATGCTGAAATTTTTAAAGCCAAAAAAGGGAAAGAAGTAGCTTAACTCCTGAATTCATTGTTGAAGACGGGTCCGGCAATTGCACTGTGCACTTACAAACCTGTTGGATATCATCCATGGCTGCAGCCCATATGGGTATTGCTTTTGGTGCATTGGCATTGGGCATTGTAGCATAAATGCCAACCAGACGGGGGGTAATTCTGATGAACTGATTGCCGCTATTGCCCCAAAAAAGCCATCGCCGGCTACATAAACTCATACCCAATATCGCGGCGATAATATTTACCCTCGTATTGCACCTGATCTATTACTGCAGTGGCTTTGGCAGCTGCTTCCTGTATGGTGGCAGCTTTAGCAGTGGCTGCAATTACCCGTCCACCGTTGGTTATCAATTCGCCATCGGCCTGCACGCTGGTACCTGCATGAAAAAGCATGGTATCGGCCGGTAATTCAGCTGGCAATTGCATGGCAATACCTTTTGTGTAGCTTCCGGGATATCCCTTACTCACCGCCATTACCGTGGCTGCCGCTTGTGTATCGAAACTGATGGTAGTCGCAGCAAGTTCATTGTTATGCAATTTCACAAACAGATCAACGATATCGTTTTGCAGTCTTGGTATCACCACCTCCGTTTCCGGATCACCCATACGGCAGTTGTATTCTATTACATAGGGTTCGCCGGCTACATTTATTAATCCAAAAAATATAAAGCCTTTGTATTCCAATTGCTCCTTAGCCAGGCCAGCAATGGTGGGTTTAATAATGAGTTCTTCCACTTTTTGCATAAAAGCTGCATCGGCAAATGGAACCGGGCTTACGCAACCCATGCCTCCGGTATTGGGTCCGGTATCGCCCTCTCCTATACGCTTGTAATCTTTGGCGTGGCCAATAATCTTGTAGTCCCTGCCATCAGTAAGCACAAAAACGCTAAGCTCAATGCCCGACAAAAATTGCTCTACCACAACGGTATGGCTGGCTTCGCCAAAACTTCCGTTCAGCAGCATATCGGTCAACACCTCCTCTGCCTGCAAATGAGTTTCGCAAATCACCACACCCTTACCTGCTGCCAATCCATCGGCCTTCAGCACAATGGGGGGCTTTTGTTCGGCAATAAAGGCAATACCCTCATCGTATTGCGCCGCAGTAAATGCTCTGTATGCAGCGGTAGGAATACCCTGCCGATGCATAAATTTTTTAGAGAATTCCTTGCTGCCTTCTAATTGCGCCGCCGCTTTTGAAGGCCCTATTACCGGTACTGAACTTTCTGCAAAAAAATCGTAAAGGCCATTTACCAGCGGATCTTCGGGGCCGCATACAATCAGCGCCACATCGTGCGCCGAGGCAAAATCTTCCAGCGATTCAAAATCGTTTACGCTGATGGCCACATTGGTTCCAAACTGTGCCGTGCCACCATTGCCGGGAGCTATAAATAGTTTATCGCAAAGGGGACTCTGGCTTATTTTCCAGGCTAGTGCATGTTCGCGACCGCCCGATCCAAGGAGTAAAATGTTCATGTGCTATCTCTATTTGGAGTCACCTGACGAGGTGCAAGGCAAATGTGCCCTAAAAAAAATCCATGGCATTAAAAAAAGTCTATTTTTCCCCCTTCAACCTTTTTTACGCTAACTAAACAAATCGATTGTATGAGCGAAGTAAAATCAACAAAGCATCCGGCGGGACTCTACTCGCTTTTTTTTACCGAGATGTGGGAGCGCTTTAGTTACTATGGCATGCGTGCCTTGCTGGTACTTTATCTTACCTCCACAGCGCTCAAGGGGGGCTTTGGATTGGAACGCTCCAATGCTTTGGAGGTTTACGCCATATTTACGGGACTTGTATACCTAACGCCAATACTGGGCGGAATTTTAGCTGACAAACTCTTAGGACAGCGAAAAGCAGTGTACATAGGTGGTTTGCTAATGGCTATGGGCAATTTTACACTGGCCCTTAGCGTAGGCACGCAGGGTGCTGAAGCGGTGGCAGATGGTCGTCAGTGGCTGCTCAATCTCGGCCTTGGATTGCTGATTGCCGGCAACGGTTTCTTTAAGCCCAATATCAGCACCATGGTAGGCGGCTTGTACGAGGAAAACGATATCCGCCGCGACAGTGGTTTTACACTTTTTTACATGGGTATCAATCTGGGGGCTTTTTTGGCACCGCTTATTGCAGGCACCCTTGGCGAAACCTACGGATGGCAATATGGTTTTACCGCATCGGGCATAGGCATGTTGCTCGGCGTAATGGTTTTTGCCGGCACGCAGCGCTTTCTCAAAAATGTGGGTATGCCTCCCAGCGAGGCCAACAACAACTTCTTGCAGGCTAAAGATTATATCAGCATCCTTATTTGGGTAGCGGGTATAGCAGCAGCAACGTATGGCTTGCTGGCTATGTTTACGGCTATGAGCGATAGTATGTATGGCTGGGTTACCAAAGGATTGTTCATTATTGGCGCCATTGCCATTGCGTATATTGTTGGCACTAACACCACCGGCAGCGACCAATGGAGTCGGGTGGGTGTGATTTTGGTGCTTTGCTTTTTCAACATCTTGTTTTGGGCGGGCTTTGAACAGGCCGGTGGCACTTTCAATTTGTTTGCCGAGCAAAATACCGACCGTGGTATCGGCAGCTTTGAGATACCTACTACCTGGTTCCAGAGCATTAATGCTTTTGCCATATTTGTACTGGCGCCGGTATTTGCATCGCTATGGATTTTCCTGAGCAAAAGAAAAAAGAACCCCAATATCCCCGCAAAATTTGGTTATGGCCTCATATTGCTGGGCCTTGGTTTTGTGGTTATGTACTTTGCCAACCAACGCGCACAAGGCGGCGAAATGGTGAGTCCTTTGTGGCTGGTAGCCGTGTATGTACTGCATACAGTAGGTGAGTTATTCCTTTCGCCCATTGGCCTTAGCATGATCACCAAATTATCGCCTCCAAAAATTGTAAGCCTGATGATGGGCTTATGGTTTGGCAGTATTGCGCTGGCTAACTATATGGCCGGTATACTGGAAAGTCTGCTTCACAAATTCGAAATGAACTTATTCCTCTTCCTGGTAATTACATCCGTTATCGGCGGTCTTGTAATGCTGGCTATTTCGCCAATACTCAAGAAGATGATGCGGGGTGTATCGTGAGAAAAATACATGCTGTTGCTTGCCCCAATAGCAGGGCCGTCCTTCGGGGCGGCCCTTATTTTTTCCATACTATAAAACATCGCGCCAATAATACCATAACGACCGCAGCCAAAAGACCCCAAATCATTCCGCCTGCCGCCCATGCCACCATCAACGCCGCAGTCAACAGATACAAAGGATACAGCACCATCAGAAAGCCAAAAACCAAACCATCGTAATGCACATTGCTACCATTGAGGCGGCGTGCTATCAGGCAAACGGGAAGGTATAGCAGTGCATGCAGCAAGGCCCCGGCAAGCGCCGGCAACATGAACGCATAATAGCGCCAACCCGCGGGCCGTTGGTGTACAAATGTGGTATCGGCCTGCAGCTTCTGCAAGGCTTGCGCGGTCACTTCGTTAATAGTATAATGCGCTTGCGGAGCAGTATCGGTGTCCTTGATTATTTCCTGCCCAAATGCGCTGCCCAACCTTATATCAATGGTTTTGCCAATGCGCGTAAAGGAGCTGTATTGCAACCATACCGGCAATACTTTTACCGGTATCTGCTGCTGCCAGCAATCGTGTACAATACGTGGGGCGCCTTTCTTAAGCGGTAGTTGCAGCGTGGTTTGGTGCGCACAAAATCCCTCTACAAAAATCAACAGTAATTTATGCTCACGCAAAATGGCTTCACTCTTTATAAAAGTCATGTCGTTGAGGCTGAGTTTATCCTTCCCATCGCGTATACGAAAAATGGGAATCATATTGAGCTGCTCTAATAATCTGGCAATGGCGGGCTTTTCGAATACGTCGCCTCGGGCAATAAAATGCACAGGCTTTTCCATTATTACACCTAACAGCACAGCATCTACAAAAGAATTGGGATGATTGACCGCTAGCAGTAATGGCCCCTCCATTGACACAGCCTTTGGATTCAATATCCTTATCCTTTTGGCATAGAGCCAAAGGGCTAGCTTCACCCATATTTTAAGTACTGTATACATCTGTAACAACGGGTAAGATAGCCGCTATGCCTATATGATTTATCAGACAGGATTGGAATTTTCAAAATGCTATCTTCATCAATAACAAACAGCAGTATCATGCCAAAAGAAACACTACGCTATAGCAATGGTGAAATAACGGTAGTATGGCAACCCTCGCTATGCAAACACAGCAAGCATTGCTGGACGGAACTGGGAACAGTATTTAACCCGCGCAAGCGGCCATGGATTAACATGGAGGGTGCTGAAACAGCAAGCATAGTGGCACAGGTAGCAAAGTGTCCGAGTGGCGCACTGAGTATTGCTCATCCTGAAAATGAAGGCGAAGAATAGTGTAGGGATACTACAAAAACTAATCAGGATATGCGAACCTGTGGAGGTAGCAATAATGCTACTATTGGCATAGGAAAGTTTGCGGCTTATGCGTCCAACCCATATTGCATTCCTAAAACCCAATGTATAATTTGCAGCATAACGAGCATAATCACGCCAAACATGGTCAACATTTTGCCTACACGCCGCTTATCTTCCATGTGTAATCTGACACCTTGTTGCCAATTATAAATTCCAAACATGAGCAGTATGACCGCGGGTAAAAAAAGTATTTTGATAAACGAATCAAAAGCCTGCAACGCATTAATCAGCATGGTTTACCCTCCTGCCTTTTTAGCGAGGCTGTAGCCTTCCTTTTGCAACCATGCCAAAATCTTATCGCGATGGTCGCCCTGAATAATTATTTCGCCATCTTTTACTGCACCGCCGGTTCCACAATATTGCTTGAGGTGTTTGCCCAGTTGTTCCAATGCATCGTTGCTGCCAACAAAGCCACGCACAACAGATGCCGCCTTGCCGCCACGATGTTTGGTTTCGAGCCATATGCGCAAGGCCTGCTGCGATGGCGTTAAGGTTATACTTTCTTCCGGTTCCGGCTCAAGCGGCTGATGGGGATCTGTACTGTATACCAATCTGTTGAGATTCTCCAGGCCTTTTAATTTTTGCTTTGCCATTTGGAAATATTTATATCACGGCCTTAAGGCTAAGATCTACACTTCGGGCCTGATGGATAAGCGCACCAATACTTACATAATCCACACCGGTTTTTGCGTAGCTGATGATATTATCCAGATTGATCCCGCCGCTGGCTTCGGTTTCGAATATGCCATCAATTAACTGCAGCGCTTCGGCTATTTGAGCTGGAGCAAAATTATCGAGCATTACCCTAAATACTTTTCCCTGGCCACAGGCCAAAACCCTTTGCACGTCGGCAATACTGCGTGTTTCCACTTCTATAAGCAGGCCGGGTTTTTCCGTTTGCACATAATGCCATGCGCGGTCAATGGCCTTTTCAATACCACCTGCAAAATCTATATGATTGTCTTTGAGCATTATCATATCATATAACCCAAAGCGATGATTGTAAGCACCACCTATGCGTACCGCTTCTTTTTCCAGCAGTCTGAAATTGGGAGTGGTTTTGCGTGTATCAAGAATATTGGTTTTATAGTCCTTTATTTTTTGCGTGTAGGTATGCGTAAGCGTGGCAATACCACTCATGCGCTGCATACAGTTCAGCACCAAACGCTCGGTAGTAAGCAGCGTATGGATGCTGGTGGAAATGTAAAATGCTGTCTCGCCGGGTTGCATGTGGTCGCCATCTTTTTTTAGTGGCTCAAAAACACAATTGGCATCTACCTGTTTAAAAATTTTTTCTGCCACCTGCATGCCGGCCAGGATGCCGGTATCTTTTATTTTCAATTGCGCTTTACCCATGGCATGCGGGTCTATGCAACTCAGCGTGCTATGGTCGCCATCGCCAATATCTTCCTGCAACGCTGCCGTTACCAGCTGGCTAAGCTTTTCATCAAAATTGTGGAGCATGAAATAAGGTATGTGGTTACCAATGTGGCTAAGGTAACAGAAAGCAGTATACTCCGTTTTGATTGATGGATGCAGTTGTATTGCCTGTTGGATGAAATGTTTATATCCCTTAGGTTTGAACGATGCATCACCACCGGCATGTACGTATGATTATGGCCATCGTAGGCACTGCTGTGGTTACGACTGCCAGCTATAGTCAGCAGGCTGATAGCATTAAATCTGCACCACCAAAAAAGCAGGGCTATGTATCCAGCTATTGGCATAACGGCATTGGTTTGGCAAAACGCCCATTTGAGTGGCGGGGCGACGACTGGATAAAACCCACAGCAGCTGTACTCATTACCGGCCTTACCGTTACCATAGACGAGCCCATGGCGGCACTGCTGGATAAGCCGGATGCGGAAGCTATCAAAGCAATTGCGGATGTGGGCGATGTGCTGGGCGGCATTCCGGTGCAGTTCACCATTAGTGCTGCGCCTATTGCCATTGGCGCGTTGGCCAAAAAGCCGGAATGGGTGCATTTTGGTACTGACAACCTGCAGGCACAATTTTTATCAGGCGTATTTGCCTTTGCGCTTAAAGAGTTAACGCACCGTGCCCGTCCCGAAACCGGCGAGGGGGCTTATGCCTGGTATGGTCCATTTAAAGGGGGTTCCAACAAAAGCTTCTACAGTGGCCATACCACCCTGGCATTTGCCACGGCAACGATGATTTTTTTGCATAGTCATAATAAATGGTGGGTGGGTTTGCTGGGTTATACTTTGGCTTCGGGTATAGGGGTAAGCCGTATGATGGGTCAGCAACACTGGCTTAGCGATGTGGTGGCCGGCGCAGCCATGGGTACCGCCATTTCTACTTTTGTGTACCGGCAGCAGGAAAAGCGCCGGCTGCATAACAACCAATTGTTAAAACCGCTTCCCTGATCAATTCTACAGGTTTTCGATTGCAGGAATTTTTACCCCAGGCGGTAGCTATTAACCTGCCGTTCAACCAAAGCGTCTGCCGCATTGTTATCTTCGCACACAGCTATCAAGCATAGAAAACAGCATATTATGGTAAAAACAGGCAACCCGGTAATTAGCATATATACCGAAATGACACCCAACCCCGAAACCATGAAGTTTGTGGCAAACAAGCTTTTGTTTCCCGGAAAAAGTGTCGATTTTCCCGATGAGTCAGCCGCGGCGCCCTCTCCTTTGGCACGTGAGTTGTTCACTTTCCCCTTTATCAAAAGTGTATTTATAGCCAGCAATTTTGTAACGCTTACCAAAACCGCTGATACTGAAGATTGGCAGGATGTGATTCCTACCATCAAGCAGTTTATGAAGGAATATCTGGAAAATGGTGGCGTAGTGGTAAATGAAGATGATCTGGCAGCCCACCGCAAGCAAAACAGTGGGAATACAGTTTCTGCTGATGATGATGATGTGGTTAAGCGCATTAAAGAACTGTTGGAAAACTATGTAAAGCCAGCCGTAGAGATGGATGGTGGCGCCATACAGTTTAAAAGCTATAGCGAAGGCGTTGTAAATCTGGCCTTACAAGGCAGTTGCAGCGGCTGCCCCAGTAGCATGATTACCTTAAAAGCCGGCATTGAAGGCATGATGAAGCGCATGATTCCTGAAGTACAGGAAGTGGTGGCCGATGCCGAATAGGCATCGGGTACTCACGGTTTTAATACCAAAAAAGCTGGTCGTATGGCCGGCTTTTTTATTTGGGATACCAAAGATTTAGCAAGTGCATGTAAGGAGCATACATATGATGCACAAAATAATTTTGTCCGCTAAACTGATACTGCTTGTGGTAATCCGCATCCGGCACCAGCACAACCGGCGTACCGGCACTGCTGTAATTCATAACGTTTGACATAGGAGGCATTTCCAGTTCAGGCAATGCTTTGGCCACCAGTTTGCCTGCATTGGTCCCCAATTGCTTGCGAAAGGTTTTGGCAGCTTTCCTACTATGATTATCCATTTTATTGTAAACATTGTTCATCACGGTGCGTTGCAAAAACTTTTGCTTACTGATGATGCCTTTCGCGTTGGTGAAGGGATTCGAACTTCTGAAATCATCTAAGGTTTGTGCAGTGAAAGGCACTTCGGGTACCCAATCTTCCGTATTCACCACCCTAAAACCCATTTGGTTGCGGGTAATATGCGCAAAATCGTAGGCATAATACAGGTTGCCGGGCTTTGGTGCTGCACTGGCATAGGTTTTTAACCTTACGGACAGACCCATTTTACTGTAGTGGTAGTGTAAAAAAGAGGTTACTACAAAGGATAACGCACCTCCCTGGCTGTGACCCGATACCAGCATATCCTTATTACCTGCGGCAACGAGGCTATCCAAAAGCGGCAACATTTCGCGCAATAAAAATGCTGAGCCTAGCAGCCATCCGGCATGAATGGTGGCAGCGGTATCGGCTGCTAACTGGTAGGAGAAAGTTTGACCCTTGCTGAGTGAAAGGCTACCGGTGGCAGGCACCATGCCGGCGTAAAAATTCTCGAGCCAGCTTTTCGCCTGCGGCACGGTGCCACGTAACTCAATAACCACAACGCCATCGTACCGAAGAAATATTGATGCCCTGTTTAGGAGGCCCACTTCCGGTGTAAGCAGCAAGCGGTTATATGCTCCTTTTTCAAGAGAAAAGTTTTGCTGACTGGCCAGGCTATCGCCAAGGGTATTAAACTGCAGCCAAAGCAAATCGGCATATTCCGAGCGGTCGAAACCAGGCGACAGCTGCGCTCCGGCACTGGTGGTTCCCAAAAGAAAGCCTACGGCGACAATAATTCTTGCCAGTAATATTTTCATGTGGCGGAAATTGGTCTTAACCCGGATAAAAAAATGATATGCTTTTGCCAAGATTAGCAGTTTTGTGATTTGCGTTATGCTTTGTATGACAGATGCACATTTAATTTGTTTCAAAATAACACCCATGAAAAAATTAGGACTATTTGCCATACTTATGGTCATGTCGGTGCTGGCTATGGCACAAACTAAACCAAACGACTGGAAAGAACTTTCAGCCTTTCATGATGTAATGAGCGAAACCTTTCATCCCGCCGAAGAAGGCAAGTTGGAGCCCATTAAATCGCGCAGCGGTGAAATGGTAAATGCCGCCAAAACCTGGAAGAAAAGCACGCCGCCAACTGAATTCAATAAGCCGGAAATTCAAACTTCGCTGGATAAGT
>JAHEMO010000299.1 GCA_024643625.1 Chitinophagaceae bacterium | reverse complement strand
GTAAATGTTTCTATATGCATGGGCAGCGGATTTACTGCGCTGGTAACACGTACTACATCATTTTCCTGCTTATAGGCCGAGGGGCTGGTTACATCCAGATCTTTGGTAAGAATCAGCGTCCACTCGCTGGCACCGGGAATGGAAAGCAAGCCATATTTACCGGCTTTTACGGCTTTGCCACCAATGGTAACATCGTCGCTAAAGGTTATTGTGGTAGCCTGGTTAGCACCTGTGCGCCACACTTTTCCGTAAGGCACCAAATTGCCCATAACTGTACGGCCTTTGGCACTCGGGCGGCTGTAGCTGACATCCACCTTACCGAGACCAAAAGTCTGGCTGATATTTTGGGTAGTACTGGCAGCGGGGGTATTAATTTGCTGCGCCCCGGCTGTAGCCATCAGTCCAAGCATGGCAAGCGAAAAAAAGATTCGTTTCATGAGTCGTCTTATTTGTTTGAGGAACAAATGTAGCGTTCAGCGCCGCAAATCGAAGAAGCCGCCAAAGATTATCAACAATTACGGCAGCCCGGATGCTAAGCAGTTTGGATTGCTCAGGGTACAATTACATTTGTACCAATCTACTTACTGTGCGTTTATATCCCGAATCAGCTGAAATACAATTAGAATTCGACAAAGTAAAGTCGTTGCTGGCACGCCATACCAAAACGGCTATTGGCCACCATCGTGCCGAAAACCTGCGCATACATACCCATATTGACTTTGTAAAAAACAGCCTGCAGCAAACCCACGAATTTCGGTTGATAGCCGGCAGCGGTCAGTCTTTCCCCCTTGATTTTACGCATAATGCTGCTGCTGAAATCAAATTATTGAGCATTCCCGGCGCTACGCTTGCGGGTGATCAATTTCTGCTGCTGTTGCGTTTACTGGTAAATGCAGAGCAACTTTTTCGCTGGTTTGATGGCGAGCGTCAACTGGCATTTCCCGCCTTATTCAGTGTGTTGAAAGAAAGCTACTACGAAAAAACCATCCGGGAACTTATAGAAGCGGTAATAGATGAGGGTGGTCAGGTAAGGGACAACGCAAGCGAAGAACTGGCCAAAATTCGCATGAACCTGTATAGAAAGCGGGCTGAGCTGCGACGTGTATTTGACCGCATGGTGCAGAAAATGAACAAGCTTGGTCATCTTACCGATATCTCCGAAAGCTTTATGAACGGCCGCAGGGTGCTGGCGGTAACTGCGGAAAGCAAGCGCATGATAAAGGGTGTGCTGCATGGCGAAAGTGATACCCGGCAAACGGCTTATATCGAACCGGAAGAAACCACCTCGCTCAACAATGAAGTGTTTTCGCTGGAAAATGAAGAAGGCCGGGAAGTGCAACGCATTCTGCGGGCACTAACCGCAAAACTGCAACCTTACCACAGCCTGCTGAACAGCTATGTGAGTTTTATAGGCGAATTCGATTTTATACGGGCACGTGCCCGCCTTGCCCTTGACATGCAGGCCGAAATGCCCAACGTTGATAATAAGGCCCATCTGCATCTGCGCCGGGCTTACCATCCGCTATTGTACCTGTACAATAAAGAAAATGGAAAAACAACTGTTCCGCTTGATCTTATCCTCGATAACGAACATCGCATATTGGTAATTAGTGGACCCAATGCCGGAGGCAAAACCGTAACCATGAAAACCATCGGGCTATGCCAGATGATGGTGCAGGCAGGGTTGATGGTGCCTGTTCATCCCGATAGCAGTTTCGGCATTTTCAAACAATTGTTTATTCATATTGGCGATACCCAAAGCATAGAGTTTGAATTGAGCACTTACAGCAGCCATTTGCAGCACATGAAATATTTTATAGACATGGCCAATGGTAAAACGCTGTTCTTTATAGATGAACTGGGTAGTGGCAGCGACCCCAATCTTGGTGGTGCCTTTGCTGAAGTGATAATGGAAGAACTGGCAAGACGAAAAGCTTATGGCGTAGTAACCACGCATTACCTCAATCTTAAAGTAATGGCCAACCGCGTAAGCGGCATACTGAACGGCGCCATGCAATTTGATGAGCAAAATCTTGCCCCCTTGTACAAACTCATAACAGGAAAGCCCGGTAGCAGCTACACATTTGCTATTGCGGAGCGCATTGGCCTGCCCCAACCGCTGATTAACCGTGCCAGAAAACTGGTAGATGAAAATCATTTTCAACTCGATAAACTGCTGAACCGTACCGAACAGGATTTGCAGCGCATGGAACTGAAAGAAAAACAACTGCAAAAACTGCTGCAGGAAAATGAAAAGCTGCGCCAAAAACTGGAAAAGGAACTCGACCGCGAACAACACCGACAGCAGGTGGAACTGCTTCGCGAGCAGAGCAAACTAAAACAGGATCAATTGGATTACCTGCGCGACATGGATAGAAAACTGCGTGCCATTGTAAGCGAGTGGCGCAAAGCTGAAAATAAACAGGATGCCGTTAAGCAAATTCAGGCCTTGCTTTTCAAGCAAAAGGAAAGCGGTAAAATGATTACTAAAAAGGAAAAACAAATCAACAGTCAATACCGCGAACTAAGCGACCCCGCCAATGAAGGCGACCTGGTGAAACTGAAGAAAAACCGTCAGGTAGGTACGGTAAAAGAAATACGCGGCAAAAAAGCCATTGTACAGGTAGGCCTTATGCCACTGACCGTTGATTTAGCCGACCTCGTAAAAGTGGAAACCGTCAGCGAAAACTAACCTGCCCTAAAGCGATAACCCATTATTTTTTCTATCAACCTTGCAGCAAGAGCAGCGGTGGCGATTTAGATTCGTTGGGAGATTGTAATCCCCGATAACTTGAACTCATAGAAAGCCGCTAACTATTCGATAATTTCCTTGATACTCGGTTAGCTATTAAAGTCCACCCTTCCGATAATCCCATTTTGCAGCTAACTTACCGTTTAGGTGGGGCACATCATAAATAGCGCGTGAACGCCAAGCATTAGAATGAACGCCATTTCCACTGGCTGAGGTGCAAACACTAAACTTTTAACAATGATAATAATGGAAAACGCTTCTCATATTGACTTGGTTAATCCCAACTTGTCAGCAGACGAAAAACTTGCATTGGTCAATCAGGAATGGCATCGGCTGTATGAGCATTTTACCCAAAAGGCTTCCAAAGGGAAGAAACAATTTTACTTCTATAAATACGCAAGCATTCTTCTTGCCGCATGTACCGCAATAGCCGCTTCGCTGCAAGTTATTTACGACAGTCAGTTTCCGCCTTGGGTATTACCGATTATCTCAGCAGGAGCAACGGTCGCAGTGGCATTTTTAGGCGCTTCAAGCGCCCAAAAGATTTGGATCAATTCCAAAACAACCGGGCAACAATTGCAAACGGAAAAATTCCTCTTCAATCAAAGGGCAGCTAACTACAGGGGCTTGTCCGATGTTGAATGCATCCGCATTTTTTCAGAGAGACTTGTGCTAATATGGAATGCAGGCCATCAAAAATGGGAGCAGCATGTAGGAGGCGACTAACAGTAATTATCGCTACTGTATGCCACTAACCGCTGTTGTAGCCCACTAGGTAATAGTAGAAACCGTCAGCGAAAACTAACCGGCGGTAAAGCGATAGCCTATTATTTTTTCCATCAACCTTGCGGCAAGAGCAGCGGTGCGGCCATCGATATCGTATAAAGGGTTAACTTCTGCGATATCTACCAATTTTAATTTTTGCGATAAAGCTACTTGCCGGATAAAGGGCAGTAAAACATGGGGTGAAAGCCCCAACGGTGCAGGTGCACTAACGCCCGGCGCATATGCTGCGCCAAACACATCCATATCAATGCTTAGCTGCACTACATCTACCTGCTGCAAAAATGTTTCGATAGTTTGGGTGATCGGTGTTGTATCATCATCCAAACAATCATCTGCATTAAACCATTGTGCACCACATGTTTTTGCTGTGGCAAATAACTGATGGTTATTCGATGCAGGCTGAATGCCAATAG
>JAHEMO010000062.1 GCA_024643625.1 Chitinophagaceae bacterium | reverse complement strand
TTCACTTCATCAACCATCTAATTCCGTAGATCTGCGACAGACACCTCTAATGTGCGACAGACTGTTCCGCAAAACCTTGCTTTTGCCTGAGGCATTGTTTAGATTTAGGCTATTGAAAATCTCTAAATTTAAACAAAATGAAAACCAGAATCTTCACCTTGCTTGGTATAGCGGTTATTACCCTAAGCATAGGTTGCCAAAAAAACATTGATGCTTTGCAGGATGCCGGGAAGCAAACGGATTTGCAGCAGCAAAAAAAAATGCCTGAATGGACAAAAACAGTCTTCGCTTCCGGTCTGCAATCGCCGATTGGCATGGCCCGGGCGGCTAATGGATGGCTGTGGGTTACTGAAAATGTTACCGGAAACAACGATGGCCGGGTCACCGTGGTGGACGAAGCCGGGCAGAAGTATGCCGCTATCGTTGGGTTTCCTAATAATAACAGACCCGGAGAAGGACCTGTGGGCCTCAATCATCTTGCCTTACGTGGACAAACCCTTTATATTTTGGATGGTGGACTGGACGGTAACCTATACATGGCCGATATAAGCGGCTGGAAGCCGGGTGATGCTCCGTTGCATGCGGCAGATTTGCCAAAACAAAACATATCCGGATTTACCTTGGGTGTGGCAGGAAGGGCTGAGTCCAATATTTACAATCTGGACTTCGGCGAAGACGGTGATCTGTTTATTGCCGATGCTGCCGGCAACTGTATCATTCGCCGCTCGGCAATCAATGGAAGTTTGAGTCTGTTTGCCTCCTTCGGAAAATTGCCGAATAATGCAGACCCGGTGCCTACCGCTATCATTTTTGATGGTGATGGATACTATGTGAGTGGCCTGGGCGGATTTCCTTTTACTACGGGAATGTCCCGCATTTACAGAGTAAGCCTCTCTGGTGATGTAACTACGCATGCATCAGGTTTTACCACCCTCACCGATATTGTCACTACACCCGACCGTAAATTACTGGCGCTACAGTTTGCCACCTTTGTTTTGGCACCTCCGCCCAATGGTGGATATCAGCCAAACACTGGGCGCATTAGTGATGCTTCGTCCAACACCTTGCTTGGCGGCCTTATGTTCCCAACCAGCATTGTAAGAGGCAGAGGTGGCAACAGCTATTTTGTAAGCAGTCGTGCATTGGGTATTATTTATCAGATTAATTGATTCTTCCTCATTGTTAAACCCTGGGCGCTCCGAAATTTCGGAGCGCCTTTTTTGAAACATGATCAACTGATGCTATTCGCCACTTTTGCATTGCCCTACCTTCGCGGCTTGCATGGCATCATTACAATTTACTATTGAGCACGCCGATAACGCCTCACAGGCAAGAGCGGGAACCATAACCACCGATCATGGTGCCATAGCAACACCCATTTTTATGCCGGTAGGTACCGTGGGTACGGTAAAAGCCGTTACGCAGCAGCAGCTAATGACAGACGTACAAGCCCAAATTATTTTGGGTAATACCTATCATTTATACTTACGGCCGGGACTGGAAGTATTGGAGGCGGCAGGCGGTTTGCACCGGTTTAACGGCTGGCCAAAACCGATACTCACTGACAGCGGTGGCTTTCAGGTATTTAGTCTTGCAGCGCAAAGAAAAATTACCGAAGAGGGCGTTGTTTTCCGCAGCCATATTGATGGCAGCAAGCACCTGTTTTCTCCCGAGCGGGTTATGGATATCCAACGCAGTATTGGTGCCGATATTATTATGGCATTTGATGAATGCCCGCCATACCCAAGTGAATACAAGTACGCACAGGACAGCATGGAGCTCACGCATCGGTGGCTCAAGCGATGCATAACCCATTTAGATAATACCGCTCCATTGTATGGTTACACGCAGAATCTTTTTCCAATAGTGCAGGGAGGCACTTATAAAGACTTGCGTAAGGCTTCAGCTGAGTTTGTAGGCAGCGTGGATGCCGTGGGCAATGCCATTGGCGGCCTGAGCGTGGGCGAGCCACCCGAAATGATGTATGAGTTTTGCGCATGGAGTTGCGAACATCTTCCGGTACAAAAGCCCCGGTACCTTATGGGCGTTGGTACGCCATGGGATCTGCTGGAATGCATTGGTTATGGCATTGATATGTTCGATTGTGTAATGCCCACGCGCAATGGACGCAATGCTATGCTGTTTACCAGCGAAGGCATTATCAATATTGACAATAAAAAATGGGAAAAGGATTTTTCAATAATTGATCCGGCACTCAGCAATCCGGTGAGCAGCTATTATTCCAAAGCATACTTACGCCATCTGTTTAAAGCCGGAGAATTGCTGGGTTTACAATTAGCATCGGTGCATAATCTGTGCTTTTACTTATGGCTGATGAGTGAAGCCAGAAAAAATATTGTAGCCGGCAAATACGACGCATGGCGTAAAGACATGATTCCAAGGCTTAAAACACGCCTTTGAGCCTGTTACTGTTGTATCTTAGCCGCTGAACAAACGATTTGATTTGCTATGCGTACGGTTGCAGAGATATTGGAACATAAAGATTTGCCTAACAACATTCTTAATCCCGAAACATTGGTAATAGAAGCGCTGCGTATGATGCGCGATATTAACCTTAGCTATGTGGTAGTGATGAAGGGCGAAAAGTTTGAAGGTATTTTCAGCGAAAGAAATTATGCCAGAAATGTAGCGCTCGAAGGAAAATCAAGCGCAACCTGCCCGCTGAGCGAAGCCATGGATATCAACCTGATAGATGTAGCGCCATGGCAATCTGCAGAAGTTTGTATAAATCTGATCTTACAATCAAAACAGCGCTATCTGCCGGTAATGGAAAGTGGCAAATTCAAAGGCGTAATTACTATCCATGATATTTTGCGCGAATCACTACTTGCGAAGGAAGCATTGTTTGATTCTGCCATTTCTGATTTGCTCGACCACCACGAAAACAGCGGCGATATTTATTAACGAATGACGACATCCGTTATGCTGCCTTCGCCAAGATGTTCGTTTACCCGTTCTATTATTTGCGGCTTTTGGTACATCAGTTCCTGACGTAGCGGAGCAATGGTGGTATGGATAAAAAGTGTCTTATCAATCACCTGAATTTTATCAGTATAGCGGGCAATAGTTTTACCCATAATGCTTTCCCATGCCTCATTCAGCCGGAAAACCTGCACATCTTTTTTCATCCGGCTCTTATCAATAAAAGCATTAAGAGCCTGTCCCAATTTCATCTCACTCATGGCAGCAATTATTCAGGTGGTAAAAGTACAGCATTGCTATAGCGCTATGATATTAAAATCTGCTCCAACTTCCTCCAACTGCTTTTGAAGCCTTTCGGGATGAGTATCCGTTATAAAAACCTGTCCCTGTTTTTCTACACATACTTCCTTCAACAGATTATGCATGCGGCCGCTATCCAGTTTTTCAAACACATCGTCGAGCAGCAGCAGCGGCGGAAATTTTTTATGCTGCTGAAGCCATTCATACTCAGTTAGTTTCATGGCAAACAACAAGCTTTTTCTTTGTCCCTGCGAAGCATATTGTTTAAAAGGAGCCTCATGCAAATTGAAAACAATATCATCCCGGTGAATACCCCATGAACTGCGTTGCGAAGCAATATCCTTGTTTCGGCAGGACAACAGCGTTTGTTGCACGTTTTCAGGCGTTAAGCCGATGCTGTCTGCACATTGCCTGTAAGATATGGCGGGCGTTTCTGCGCCTTCCGCTATTGAAGTGTAGTGGGCAATAATAGCTGGTTTCAGTAGTTGGAATGCCGCCTGGCGCGTTTGGTATATTTGGATAAGGGGAGGGGCTATCTGTGCGTCCAGAATATCCAGTAGTTCGTTGCCACCCGCAATACCCTCTGCCATTTGGCGCAGCAGACTGTTGCGCTGTTGCAACAGCTTATTGTACACAATGAGTTGCTGTAAGTACTCAGAGTCGGTTTGGCAAATCAGGCTATCCAGCCATTTGCGTCTTTGCTCGCTGGCGCCGGTTATCAGCACGGTATCGTCCGGTGCAATCATCACAACCGGTAGTTTGCCAAGGTGGTTACTAAATCGGGTATAATTCTCGCCGTTTACGGCAAATTCCTTTTTTCCATTTTCCCGAATAATGGCTACGGTATCCAGAGTTTCGTTGTTTGGCGTTACAAAATTTCCCTCCAGGCGCATGCCCCCACCTTCAAAATGCACAAGTTGCTGATCGGTAATGCCAAAATAACTTTTTGTGATGCAGAGGTAGTAAATAGCATCCAGCAGGTTGGTTTTGCCACTGCCGTTTTCACCACAAATAGCGGTGACCTTATGGGCAAAACTGTAGGCATTTTGCCGGTGATTTTTAAATTGGTACAACGAAATATTCTTCAGCAGCGGCATGGCTGCAAATATGCAGCAGATAGCATGGACGGAACTATCTGGCTCGTGAATGTTTGGCACAGGGCAGGGTTGTGGCCTGTATTCATCGCGGAAAAATATTAGCGATAAGGGGGTTGATTGCCTCGTGGTTGGCCTTGTCCTGCTACAAAATCTCCGGTAAAAGCCACAGGGGAAATCACCCTATATTTGCCCTTCATTTTTCTACAACGCATGGCAAGTAAATTCACGAAGGAGACCTATTTATATTGGTATGAGCTGATGTTGCTCATTCGCAATTTTGAGCTGAAGGCAGAGGAGATGTACAAAATGGCGGGCAAAATCCGTGGCTTTTTCCATGCCTATATCGGGCAGGAGGCCATTGCGGCTGGCTGTATGACGGCCACCCGGCTTGAAGATCCCTATGTAACCGGCTATCGAGACCATGGCTTGGCTATTGCAAAAGGCGTATCGCCACAAAGTTGCATGGCAGAATTGTATGGTAAGGCCACCGGATGTGCTAAGGGAAAGGGAGGGTCTATGCACTTTTTTGGGGTAGACAAGTACTTTTTTGGCGGCCACGGCATTGTGGGCGCACAAATTGGTACCGCAGCGGGCCTTGCATTTGCTGAAAAATATAAGGGCACCGATAATGTGGCTGTAGGTTTTTTTGGCGATGGCGCTGCCCGGCAGGGCATGTTGCATGAGGTATTTAACCTGGCAATGCTTTGGCAATTGCCGGTAATTTTTATTTGCGAAAACAATAATTACGCCATGGGCACCTCGGTAGAGCGTACCTCAAACGTGCGTGATATTTATACTTTGGCTGATGCATACGACATGCCCGGTGATAGCGTAGATGGCATGAGCCCCGAGGCTGTACACGAAGCCATGGAGCGTGCCGTAAAACGTGCCCGCGAAGGCGGCGGACCTACTTTGCTGGAAATGAAAACCTACCGCTACAAAGGTCACTCCATAAGCGATCCGCAGAAGTATCGCACCAAGGAGGAAGTGGAGGAATACAAGAGCAAAGACCCAATAGAAGCCATACTATCCACCATTATGGAAAACAATATGGCTACGCAGGAGGAGATTGACGCCATTAACCAACGGGTGGATGCCCTGGTGGAAGACAGCGTGAAATTTGCCGAAGAAAGCCCCTGGCCTAATGACGATGAGGTGCTGAAGGATGTATATGCCGAAGACCTCCCGCATCTTTTTGTTGTGGACTAATTTTCTACCAAAAATTTAGAATATCTGATTAGCCCCCACGGCTATATTTGCAGCCCCTTGACAAAAATACTGTCAATGGGCTGTTTCATTTTTATAGACAAATAATGGCAAAATCAAATAAGGCACAGATAGAAGTGCAAGCGCTGGAACTGGACGATTCGGCAGTAATTGTAGAAAAAGCCAAAGGTTTTTGGGCAAGGTTTGGTAAAATGATTACTTATGGTGCCGGTGCATTAGTGCTGCTGCTGGCGGGATATATAGCTTATGACAAGTTGTATGCCGAACCTAAGGAAGTAAAAGCCAACGAAGCTATTTGGAAAGCGCAGCAATATTTTGCGCAGGATAGTATGCGCCTTGCGCTGGAAGGCGATGGTCAATTTGCCGGTTTTGAAAAAATAGCCAAGAACTACAGCGGAACAAAAGCGGGCGAACTGGCACAGTTTTACGCCGGTGTTGCCGCCTTGCAGTTGGGTGATTTTAATAAAGCAGTTACTTATCTGAAGGACTTTAGTACATCTGCAAAAGAAATTCAGGCAGTTGCCTGGTCGCGTTTGGCTGATGCATACAGCGAACTAAATAAGGATGCCGAAGCGCTGAATTACTATGAAAAAGCAGGCAAACATTTTCCTGAGCAGGAAGCACTAAGCAGCGAAAATCTGTTCCGTGCAGGTCTGAAGGCCGAAATGATGGGTAAAACCGATCAGGCCATCAGTGTATACCAGCTTATCAAGGAGAAATATCCACGCACAGAACGTGGTTTCCAGATAGATAAATATTTGGCCCGTTTGGGTGTAGTGAAATAATACACATTATCAATCAAAACTTATTACGATAGCGACCCTTGCAGGTCGCTATTTTTGTTCCATACCTTATTACTTATGGCAAGTACAGGAAATAATGCACTATTAGGCGGTTTGCCAGGTTTATCGGCAGAAACGAAAATTGCAATAGTAAAAACGGAATGGAACAGCCATATAACCGATGAACTGGAAGCAGGAGCCATGCGTGTATTGCGGCAGCAGGGTATTGATAAGGTTAGAACCTACACGGTGCCGGGTGCCGTGGAAGTTCCTTATATGATCAGGCATATTGACCAATCTATGCTGGTAAGAGCCGATGCTTATATAGCATTTGCCTGTGTAATAAAAGGCGATACACCACATTTCGATTATGTATGCCAGAGCATTACGCAAGGCATTACCCAGTTGAATCTGCAATTGCAGGCACCTGTGATTTATGGGGTACTCACCGTTAACACTGAAGCGCAGGCGCAGGAAAGAATAGGCGGCATCCACGGCCATAAAGGCGAGGAAGCAGCCATAACAGCCTTAAAAATGATTCATTTGCGCTATCAGGTATAGGGCATGACGGTTGTAAGTCTTTTTGTATTTTCTTTCGCCTGCAATTGCCCAATGATATAACATGCAAGTACAATTATTCATCCCCTGTTTTGTAGATCAGTTATTTCCTCAGATTGGTGTAAGCACCATAAAAGTGCTGGAAAAATTAGGTTGCGCCGTGGTGTATAATCCATCGCAAACCTGTTGCGGTCAGCCTGCCTTTAATGCAGGCTTTCATGAGGATGCGAAAGATGTATGCCGGAAATTTATGCGTGATTTTTCGGGTGAGGATTATGTAGTGGCCCCTAGTGCAAGTTGCATTGGGTTTGTAAAAAACTACTACGCCACTTTATTTGGCAAAGACGATGCGCAGGCTTTGCAGTTGAGCAATAGGGTATATGAATTTACCGACTTTATAGTAAACGTATTGGGCAAAACAGATGTAGGGGCGAGCCTTTATGCCAAAGCAACCTACCACGACAGTTGCGCCGCGCTGCGCGAATTGGGTATCAAACAAGCACCACGGCAATTGCTGGCAAACGTAACCGGCCTGCAACTCCAGGAAATGGCAGATGTGGAAACCTGTTGCGGTTTTGGCGGCACTTTCGCTGTAAAATTTCAGGCCATCAGCAGTGCCATGGCCGATCAAAAAGTGAATAATGCAATGGATGCCGGCGCTGAACTTATTATTAGCACCGATGCCAGTTGTCTGATGCATATTAATGGCTATGCGGCTAAACAAAATAAGCCACTTGAGTGTCGTCATATAGCTGAAGTATTGGCAAGTGGTTGGTGATGCAACGCAAAGCAGTTCATCACGGCTGCCTAAGCTCATTTATTATTCATAAATCACAGATCATACCATGGCCTATTGGTTGGTAAAGTCGGAGCCTTTTAAATACAGTTGGGATCAGTTTGTGGCCGATAAGGAAACTTTTTGGGATGGAGTGCGCAACTATGCTGCTCGCAATAATCTGCGTGGTATGAAAAAAGGCGATGAAGTCTTTTTTTATCACAGCAATGAAGGACTTGAAATTGTTGGTATTGCCAGAGTTTCCAAAGAGCATTATCAGGATCCTACAACTGACGATCCTAATTGGCTGGTAGTAAATCTCAAACCCGTGAAGGCTATGAAAAAGCCCGTAAGTTTAAAAGCCATGAAGGCAGATGCAAGGCTGGCCGCTTTACAATTAATCAGGATTGGCAGGCTTAGTGTTTGCGCGGTATCCGACGACGAATGGAAAGTGATTATGGAATTGGGCGGCATGGCAAAATAGATGCCCCTGAATTGATCGGCATGCGCGGCCACTATTTTACAGGCTGGTGTGTATTGTAATTTCTTTTGCATTGGTCTTTGTGTTTTTAAAACCGTTATAGCATCTCTACAAAAAAAGATGCTATGAAAAATTCATTGTGGCTTTTGGCCACGCTTGTACTAATGTCTTGCAACGAAAGGAGCGGGCAACTCGATTCAGCAACAACTCAGGAGCGCCAAATAGAACAGCAGACCGACGATTATGGCGGTGAGCAAGTAGCCGATACCACTACGGTTCCGGATACAGGCGCTGATAGATTAATCCCTGTAGCTTCGGCTATTATTCGTCATGCAAGTATAAGATTGCGTAGCACAGATTTCAAAACTGATGAAACAAAGCTGAAGCAAATTATCAAGCAACACAAAGCTTGGATAGCCAACGAAACACTACAACAAACCGATGATGAAAAAAGCAGCAGCCTGATTATAAAGGTGCCGGCCGAATCGCTTGATGCATGCATGCAATCCATTGTTGCAATAGGTGCCAGAGTAGAACAACTGCAGGTAAATGCAGAAGATGTTACAGCCCGTATTATTGATACCAGAGGCAGATGGGAAGCCAAAAGATTGATAAGGGCGCGTTACCTCGATTTATTGCAACAGGCACACACCATGGCCGATATGCTGGAACTGCAACAGGAGGTAAACAAGATTACCGAAGACATGGAAGTGGCCGACTATACTATCAAACACCTGCAAGCGCAGGTACGGTACAGCACCATAGAAGTAATCCTGTATGAACCTATGGAAGGCGGTGGGAAAACAGGTTTTGCCGCAAGAATTTGGGATGCCCTGAAATCGGGAGCATCATCCGCTGTTGACTTATTTGTAGGCATACTCAGTATTTGGCCAGTGTTACTGATCATCACGCTTATTTTATATTGGATACGAAAGCGCATAGGCAGATCAGGGCAGCCGGTAAAAGGAAGAGTTCAGGAGCACCTGTAGCCACAATACTCATATAGCATGCTGTACTTGTTGTAAAAGTTTTGCTGTAAGGAATTTCTTTGCAACTTAGCCTCATGAGCAGACCCTTATTAGTAGTGCTGAGTGGCGCAGGTATTAGTGCCGAGAGTGGATTAAAAACATTCCGGGATAGCGAAGATGGCTTGTGGAATGGTTACGATATTGAAGAAGTAGCTACTCCGCAGGCTTTTCAGCGTAATCCGCAATTGGTTCTCGATTTTTATAATTGGCGTCGGCAGGAAGTGTTGCAGGCAAAACCTAATGAGGCACATATGTTGCTGGCATCGCTGGAAAAATATATTGACGTGTGCATCATTACACAAAATATTGATGATTTGCATGAGCGTGCCGGTAGTACGCAGGTATTGCATTTGCATGGAGAAATATTAAAACAATGCAGCGCCAAAAACAAGGAATATACCTGGCCATGTACCCATAATATTCAACTAGGCGATTCAGCCCCCGATGGCGGGCAGATGCGTCCCTTTATAGTGTGGTTTGGCGAAGAAGTTCCCATGATGGAAGCCGCAGCAGCCATGGTGAGTCGTGCAGATATTTTTGCCGTAATTGGCACATCGCTGCAAGTCTACCCGGCAGCCGGATTAACGCGGCTTGTTCCATCGCACTGCCTATCGTTTGTCATTGACCGATCAATTCCGTATTCGGGCATCACGCATCATTTTGAAACCATTGAAATGCCGGCGACCCTTGGTGTAGCTGAAATGATACTGGATTTGAAACGCCGAAATTTACTCCCCCATACGCAGTAGCAGGAATAGGTTAAAGACATACACCAATAAGATGATCAGCGTTTCCCATGAGATGCCAAATTTCTTTTTAGGTGTCTCATATATTATGGCAATCATTACAATGGCGCTCATAATCATTGTGGCAAAAACCGTACTTAGGTGATTGTCGGAACTTACTTTTAGCAAGTGCCCTTCCTGATAAAAAACGTCATCTACAAAAAGGATAAACACATTGAAAATATTGCTGCCCAGTATATTGCCAACTGCCAGATCGGTTGAATTCATGCGAACTGCAGCAATACTTACTCCTATTTCTGGCAGCGATGTGGAAGCAGCTAGTATCAGTGTACCAATAAATGATTTATTGAGCCCCGTTATTTCAGCTATATGATTGGCAAAATAGGGCAGTGCCAGTGCGGCTACAACAATAATGCCTCCAAACAATGCGTAGCGCCATAATATTTGTTTCAGACTTAAATGCTGATTAGCAACTTGCTCGTCCGAATGTTGGTTAGGCTGCTTTTGCTGATGACTATAGATAAGCAAAAGTGCAATGAAATAAATGGCAAGAAACGAAAGGCTGTTGAGACCAATAAATGAGGTTAATACAATGTCATCGTCCAAAAACAAACCGAGCCCTACAAATGCCAATAGAATAATACCAAGGCTTGCTGCCATGATATGCGTTTTTGACACATGACTCAGCAGCGGTGCATCATCGTTGGTAAAAGCATCCATTATGACCAACAACATCAGGTTAAAGGCGCAACTGCCCAGCACATCACCGGTTGCAAGGTCGGGTGCTTTTACAAATGCCACCGAACTGATGCCCACCATTAATTCGGGTAATGAAGTAACGGCTGACATTAGGAAAAGGCCGACAAAAGCTTTGCCAATACCTGTTTTTATCGCTAAAAGATCACCATAAATTGACAATCGCTTACCTGCAAAAAGTATAATAACTGCACAACAAATAAGGCCGGCGAAATACTGCATATATTTTGGCTTGCAGTTTTGAAAAGAATACGAGTTTTTAGCGCAGGCTGTTCACTAAATCTACATATTGCTGCATGGCATCGGCTTTCGGCTGGCCTTTCAATTCGGACCAGGCATTGTGTTTTGCTTTTGCCACAAAATCGAAAGGATTAACCGGGCCATCGTCACCGGCATCGCCTTCTGTGGCTTGCTTGTAGAGGCTGTACAACTGCAGTAATACATCATTTCCGGGCTTCTCGGGCAGGGTTTTGCTATTGGACACTGCCTGCTCAAATTGTTCCTGTAAATCCATATGCATATTTTGAGGCTAAGATAAGGATACTTGAGTGGTCTGTTTTGGTTGATAGGTTCATCCTGAAGGTGGTACTTTGTATTCTTGTATTTCCTTTTGCAAATGCTTTATTTGTGGCAGTCGCTCAGGCTTAACTTTGCCCACGCCATACAACAAATACAATATTTGCCATGCAAGATTTTTCGTTCATCACCAACCAGCATCCGCAATACATAGAAAGTCTGTACAATGATTTTGTAGACAATCCGGAGAGTGTAGATCCAGACCTAAAGAAATTTTTCCAGGGGTTTGACTTTGCGGTATCGGCGGGCATACAAAAGGCAAATGGCAAACCGGCTGCTGCAGATGCAAAATCGGCTCCGGCAACTGAAGGCGATTGGCGTAAAGAACTTGCTGCCTACAGGCTTATTTTGGGGTATCGCAACAAGGGGCATTTGCTGGCAGATACCAATCCCATAAGAATGCGCAAAGACCGGGGTGCAAATATTGAGTTGGCCTTTTATGGTCTTAGTGAAGCTGATTTATCTACAGAAGTGCATGTTGGTGAATCGCTCGGCCTGGGCAAGACTACGATTGGTAACCTTTTCAATTTTCTGAAGAAATGTTATGCCTCCAAAGTGGGTTGGGAGTTTAAGTACATCAGCGATCAAAAGAAAGTAGATTGGCTCACCAACGAAATTGAAAAGAAATTTCATGAGCCGCTGCCACTTGAGCAAAAAAGACGCATCCTGGAAAAGCTGAATCAGGGTGTAATCTTCGAAAAATTTCTACATACAAAGTATGTGGGCCAAAAGCGTTTTAGTCTTGAGGGTGGAGAAACCACTATTGCAGCACTCGATCAAATCATTACTACGGCAGCCGACTATGGTGTGGAAGAAGTGGTAATTGGTATGGCTCACCGTGGCCGTTTAAATATTCTGGCCAATATCATGGGCAAGACCTATGAACAGATTTTTAATGAATTTGAGGGCAATGCCATCCCCGATACTACGATGGGCAGTGGCGATGTAAAATATCATTTGGGCTATGGCAGCCAGCCGCTTACGGCCAATGGTAAGTCCATAAACCTTAAGCTGGCTCCTAATCCCAGCCATCTGGAAGCTGTAAACCCTGTTGTTGTTGGCTTTGCCCGTGCAAAAGCAGATGTGCAATACGAAAGTGATTATGACAAGATTCTGCCGATCCTTATTCATGGCGATGCATCTGTAGCAGGGCAGGGTGTAGTGTACGAAGTGTTGCAGATGAGTAAGTTGGATGGCTACTATACCGGTGGCTCCATACATTTTATCATCAACAACCAAATTGGTTTTACCACAGACTTTACAGATGCACGCAGCAGCGACTATTGTACCTCTCTTGCAGCTACCGTTCAGGCACCGGTATTTCATGTAAATGGCGATGACCCGGAGGCCGTGGTAAAGGCAGTTGATATTGCTACCCGGTTCAGGCAGGAATTTAACTGCGACATATTTGTGGACATGGTTTGTTACCGAAGGCATGGGCACAACGAAGGCGATGATCCAAAATTTACCCAGCCCCATTTGTATGCACTTATTGAGAAGCATCCCAATCCCCGCGAAGTTTACGTGCAATGGCTATTGGAGAATGGCAAGCCCAATGCACAGGAATTAGCCAGGGAAATGGAGAAAATGTTTTGGGACGATTTGCAGGAGCGCCTCGACGATGTAAAGCAGAAGCCTTTGGAATACAAATACCAGAAAGCGGAAGAGTGGTGGAGAGAATTACGATCAGCAACAGTTGCTGATTTTGATCAAAGTCCCGACACAGCTGTAACGCCTGAAAGGCTTAAGCATTGCTTTGATAGTGTAATGACATTGCCGGATGGATTTAAGCCATTGCGTAAAGTGGATAAACTGCTAAAGGAAAAAATAAAGCTCTATAACGAACAGCAGAAAATTGATTGGGCAACTGCCGAACTACTTGCCTATGCCGCTATTTGTATGGATGGTTATGAAGTACGCATGAGCGGGCAGGATGTGCGCCGTGGTACGTTTAGCCATCGTCACGCCATATTGCGTGACGAAGAAACAGATGCATATTACAATCGCCTCGACCATGTAAGCGATGACCAGGGTGCTGTAATGATTTACAATAGCTTGCTGAGTGAATACGGGGTGTTGGGGTTTGAGTATGGATATGCCAGCGCCAATCCGCATGCGTTAGTCATTTGGGAGGCACAGTTTGGCGACTTTTGCAATGGTGCGCAAACGATTATTGATCAGTTTATTGCGGGTGCAGAGCAGAAATGGAATCGCATGAACGGCCTCGTTATGTTGCTGCCACATGGCTACGAAGGGCAGGGGCCCGAGCACAGCAGTGCAAGGCTCGAGCGCTTTTTGCAAATGTGTGCCGAATTGAATATGGTAGTAACGAATATTACAACGGCTGCCAATCTCTTTCATGCCTTGCGGCGTCAGGTGGCCTGGGATTTTCGCAAGCCGTTAATCAATATGAGTCCTAAAGCAAACCTACGCTTACCGGCCAGCTACAGCCATGAGGCTGATTTTATTTCCGGAAGGTTTAAGGAGGTAATTGATGATGATAGTATTCAGGTTCCCGGTGCAGTAAAAAGAGTGATGTTTTGCAGCGGTAAAATATATTTTGATCTTGCTGATAGAAAAGCACAGGACAACCGAAATGATGTTGCCATAGTTCGTGTGGAGCAATTATATCCATTGCCGGTAAAACAGTTGGAATTACTCAAACAGAAGTATAGCAATGCTACCTGGTTTTGGGTGCAGGAAGAGCCGCTGAATATGGGTGCTGCTTCATTCTTAAAAATGAACCTTACACAAATAAATTTTGGGGTGATAAGCAGGATGGCCAGCGCTTCCACTGCGGTTGGTCATCAAAAAAGTCATGCCCGTGAGCAGCAACAGATTATTGATACTGCATTTGGCATTTGATTATGCTGGTATTGATTGTATGAAACAAAAAGCCGTGAAAATAATTTCGCGGCTTTTTGCATTTGAAGCTTTGCTGCTAATGGTTATAAAGGGTTACCCGTTTTTGCACATACTGTCTTGCTTCAAGTTCCTGCACCATAAATAGGGCAAGGTTGCCTGCAGAGATTTGCCACTTTGCCGGCAATTGCTCTTCCGCCACCGTAAAATGGCCATCTGCATCCAAATCTAATATTTGGGGCGGGCACACCGCTGTATAGGCCATATGCGAATCGCGAAGAAAAGTATATGCTGCAAGATGTTCTTCTCCTACAGAGAGGTACTGTTTTTCGTAAGAAGGATCGTTCAAAAAATAACTACCATTTGGCATGGGTAAAATGCCCGTGCCACTTACAGCCACAATGCGTTGCAATCCTGTTTTTTGCATTTGCATTACAATGTTCTTCATGCCAAGGCTGCGCGACTTGTCTTTGCCATCAGCAGATCCTCCCAATGCAGACAGCACAGCATCGCTGCCTCGCAATGCTTTTTCTACGTCGTGGGTATCAAATACATATCCTTTCACTACGGAAAACTGATCATCCCTAAAATCGCGGTCAATAAGATTGTCAACATTGCGGCCAAAAGCACGCACTTTGTGCCCTGCGGCAATGGCATGCGTAACAAGTCTGCGTCCCACCATACCGGTAGCGCCAAAAATTGTAATTGTCATACTGTAAGGTAAGCAGCCAGCCTTAAAAAAAATCCTTAATTAGCAGGTGCTAACTCCCTGATGGCTTTTGGGTTTGAGCTACCTCAAGTACTTCATCCAGCCGAATAGCCATATGACTTTCATCAAAAACGGCATCACCATTTACTACAATTATTACTTGCGGGCTTTCGTGCCAAACGGCAAAACGTTCAGCAATCGCATCACTTATTTTGCGATGGGCTATTAAATCCAGTTCAAAAAAATCAATACTGTCGGGCAACGTTCCGGATTGTAGCCGGCTTTTTACCATGCTGCTTAACGCACAACGGG
>JAHEMO010000298.1 GCA_024643625.1 Chitinophagaceae bacterium | reverse complement strand
CGGGCGGTGGATTCATTGGCAGGATTGCGCCAGTTATCCCATCCTGCAGGAACAATATGCTTATCCATCCAGCAATTGATATAGGTAACACTGGCAGTTGGAGACCACGGCCTCCCTAAAGAAACTTTATTGATATTGCTATCCGCAGTAAGCTTGCAATTAAAGAATACAAAACCATAGGGGATGATACTGTTTGTGGATGCTGCCGTTACATGGCTATTCTTTTTGCTATGGATATGGCAATTTTTGAAAACCGCAGTAGCGGCACCAAAAATAAAATCTGTAGTACCCTCAATGTAGCAGTCTTCAAAATAATGCTTTATGCCGCTACCACTCAAAAACAGCACATCCTGATTACCGGTAAAGCGACAATCTTTGAAGGCGGCCCGGTTACCCTCTACGCGAAGCGCTACTGCTTGTCCTGCAGTAAATCCTGCATTGTTGTCGAAACTGATATGCTCCGCCGTAAAATCATTGGCATAAACAAAGCTTGTGGCACAGGTCCATGTATTGAGGGTATCGCCATTGGGTAATACTACTCCGGCATGATTATTAAAACTAATTATAGTGGTATTGGCATCATCACCCATCAGATGTATTGGTGGTTTTCGTGCGTCAACCACTACCACTTCTTTATATATACCCCTGGCCACGCGAATGATGTACGGCGTTGTGGCACCTGAAGGAATATGATCTAACGCGGCCTGAATGGTTCGATAATTTCCTTCGCCGTTCTGACTAACTGAAATGCTTATGGGCTGTGCAAGACAGGTGGCGCCAATCAAAAAGGCTACTATTGTAATCATTGCTTTTGTCATGATTGGCCTTTTTAGTGTAAATAGCTATTTGTGTTTAATCTGCTCCTGCAATGGTATAGGAAGTTTCTTTAATTCCTTCAGCACCAATTGTGCTATCAACCTAGCCCCCAACTCATTAAAATGTGTGTTGTCCGTTTTGCCATCAGGGTAATTAGGATGTTCGCTTGCGGCAAGATGGAGGAATAGCCATTTGGAATTTTCACCACCCCATGCATTTAATAATTCCCGGCTATGCAAATCCAAATCAATAAAAAGCGCCTTTTCTTTTGCAGCAACTTCTTTTACCAATTCGGTATACTCTTCGTGAGTTGGCAGTGCTTTTCCTTCAGGGCTAAACCTTCTGCGACTTACCGGTGAGAACAAGATAGGTGTAGCTTTTTTCTTTCTTGTTTCGGATACAAATTTTGTAAGGTTTATTTTGTATTGGCTGGGATTAGTATAGCGGTCAGTTTTTTCTTTGGCTTCATCGTTGTGGCCGAATTGAATAAGTACATAATCTCCTGCTTTAATCTCATCCATGATGGACTGCCACAATCCTTCCTCAATGAATGTTTTGGTGCTGCGACCATTCTTTGCCTTGTTTACTACCCTGACAGTACTGTCCCAAAAAAAAGCAAAAGGCATACCCCAACCTGTTTCCGGATAGGCACTTTCATTTTTTATACTCATCGTAGAATCGCCCGCAAGAAATATAGTAGTTTTCTTTTCAGGGTCTGCCAATAAAGACATAGTGAGCAACGCAATTATTACCGCAAATGATAAGTAGCGTATCCTGTTTTTTGTAAATGGCTGCATCATGAGCGGGGAGGATATTTATTTATCTGTTGATTCCATATCAGCTACAACTATTCGAACACAACACTAATCTACAAGGCTATTGATATACACTTCGATATTTGTATACATCTTGTTTAAACTAAATGATACAGCATCATGAGCATTTTTGGGGTCTAGCCCTTGCTTGTTCTCCCATTCATCAGGCATGCCATCCTTATCCTGATCGGCCAATATCTTTCCTGACTTTAATATCGGCCAGGCGCTAAGTGTTTTATCAAATGCAGTCTTAGCCGGGTAGCCTCCCTGCACATCTATTATTTTACCTGTGCCAGAAGCCAGTTCCTTAGCTAATCGCTTATCCATTTCGTCGCGACATAGACTTGCGCCGGCTTTTTCTATTACCTGTTTATAGGCAACAAGTGGTGAAAGCGTTTGATAAGCATAACTCATAAATGCTTCCTGCATAATGGTTGACTCCGTTTCGGCACTTGTGGCATCATTACCCATATCAATACCCAAACGGTTATTTAAAGAAACCTCCGGAAAACCTTCGACTGTATTGCTATTTACATAGAATCTGCCAAAGCCAACTTTACTGTCCTTTGTTGGATTAACGATGCGTCTTTTTACTTTATCGTTAGTGGCTGGTCCTGCCTTGTAATAATTGCCCACGATATTGTAGCTGCCACCTTCGCCGCCGTAAATATTGTTGTGCTTCCAATTATAGATCACGTTGTTTCTAAAATCAACAAACTCGGTAGTTGCACCAAGTCTTGTGCCATTAAAGCGCGGCATACGGCTAACACAGTGCATAAACAAATTGCCAAATGCTGACAGATGTGCCCCACCCCAAATACCGCCGTAGCCATGTTGTTCAAAGTCGGTATCGCCTTCTTCAAAATGGTAGGAGTAATTCAGTGGCTCTGCAATAATGCAATGTTGTATTGTGGTGCTATCACCACCGTATACGGAACACACTTCGTCTGTACTCCAACTGATGCTGCAATGGTCGATGATAATATTCTTTTTCCTGCTGGCACCTAAAACATCATCATGTCCGCTACCTGGTGTTTTACCTGCTTGTTGTTGGTATTTATCGCCCATACGAAAACGCATATAGCGAATGATAACATTGTTGCCATCAATTTTTACCGGTTGGTCTGCTACGCATAAACCATCTCCCGGTGCAGTTTGACCGGCTATGGTAACGTCTCCTTTGATATTCAACGGAGATATAAGTCTGATAGTGCCACTTATTTTGAAGACCACTATTCGGGCAGCTTTTTGCTCTACTGCATGTCGCAGGCTTCCCTCGCCGTCATCGTTCAGGTTACTAACAACAATCACCTGCCCGCCCCTTCCACCTGTAGCGTGGCACCCAAATCCTGCTGCTGTTGGAAAAGCAATTGGCGTTGGTGGTTGCGCATAGGCTACAGATAACAGTAACCATGCTGCAACCAACCGGACACCAATTTTCATCACCACCACAATATTTTTTTCACTTATTATTTAGACTGAAAAATCAAAACACCCATCTCAAATCTCCTATTGGCGTGCCGCCCGGCCCCGCTGTGCGAAGTGGAGAGCCCGCCGGTAGCGAAAAATCTGTAGTAGCCTGATTCCATCCCGGGTTTGTATTGGTTATATTAGATTGCAACACTGCATCTGGGAAAGTAGGAGGAACTACAGGATCGGCACCATTGCTAAGGTTGAATAGATTGCAGTAACCAAGCGATGCTGATGGTGAACTCGCCCCACGGAAAAGACTTGTGCCGGTTTGTTGCCCATCCATTGGGGTATTGCCCATTATGGTTTTGGTAATGGCAACCTTCACAGTGTTGGCGTTTATATCAATAAAGAAATTATTACGACCATCTCTGCCGAAACTGTTGATGGTACATTGGTCAATATTTATTTCCGGGATAACAGGAAGTGTGATATTGGTTGCAAAGCCAATAAAAGCACGTCCCAATCTGTAAAAAGTGGAATTGCGCATTTCCAGCAACTTAAACTCCAGCTTGTCAATGGTGAAAAAGGTATAAGCACTCAAGTATCGACTATCGCCCACGATACTGTTGTTCACTTTTATGCTATTGATTTTATGTGCATTGTTAGCAGCTCTGTTTGCTCTTAGAAAGCAGTTACCCATATTGGTTACCACACAATTGTCTACCTCAACATCGGTGAAAGTTGCAGCTTCGCTATCGCTGTTAGCCCCCACAAAATTGAGGAAGTATAAGGAGTTGCTCCCCGCTGCGAGGCCATCAAAACCAATGCCGCGAAGGGTAATACCCGCACCTGTTCCGGCAAGCGTTATCTCCCTGAAATTGACCTTGGTGTCTGTAGGCTTATTGCTTGTGCTTTGAATAGTAATTGTTTTTTGAAGAATGCGCAGGTTGGCATATTCGCCGG
>JAHEMO010000061.1:3753-15215 GCA_024643625.1 Chitinophagaceae bacterium | reverse complement strand
TTAGTTTGTGCCCTGAAGGAAGGATAGTTTTGCCTGCTCATAGCGCGGCGCTTTCATCCAATCGCGCAGGTGCAAAAAGGTTTCCCATGGTGCGTTGGCTATAAACATATTGAGCAACCACGCCGGCAATCCTATACCTGTATCCACCGTTATTTCATAATCAATTTTTACCATGCCTTGTTGCTGCGGTGTCAGCGTCCAGTGCCCGCGGCTGTAGGTGATGCGCACTACATCTTTTACTGTGGGTACAATGTCGTTAGCGTTATTGGTATTAATGATGGCCTGCCTGGTTTGCGCATTGTATAAAACCGTCATACGGAGCACAAGGTCGCGGTTGTCAAATGGCCATGGCGCATCAATTTCAGTATAGTAATAAAAATCGCCGGGTGTAATAGTGCGAATAAGTCTGGTATTCAGCGCCTTGTATACCCATTTATCGTGTTGATCTACATCGGTAATGGCAGCTACGAGTTGCTTCACCGTTCCTTGTACAACTGTTTCCACACGCAACTCATGAAATTTTTGACCTGTCTTTTTGCGCGAATACACTTTGATTCCTTCACCATTCTTGCGCAGTTGCCAATCCTCCTGCGCATGCGCATCTGTAATGCTGCATGTTACCACCCATAATACAAGTATCAATTTCCTCATATGCCTGCAAATGCATGGCAATATATGTTGTTTGCGGGTACCCGGCTTTGAGCGATGATCGCAATGTGTTCCATACATACCCACTGCACAATGGTATCCAAAGGCGCAAGGCATAACCGCCGATGGTAATTGTTGATGGTGTATTGAGGCAAATGCTTGAATGTCAATAGAGCATCCTCCATTGCCATGCATGCTTGGCTGCACCGCATGCACCACGGTATTAAAAAGCAACCTAACAGTAGCATAAGCTTCCGGAGGGCCACCAACACTTACCACCTAATAAAATGACAGGCGGAAGTGGGGCATATGCATATTGCAGTATATTGACACCATAAACAACTATCAAATGAAACACGCTATCAGTTGGTTTGAAATAGGAACCGAAAATCTGGACCGTGCCACTACATTTTACGAAGCCATTTTCCAGGCCAAATTTTTCCCGATGGATTTGCCCAATATCAAAATGCGCATGTTTCCCGTAGACGATATGCAAAATGTAGGTGGTGCATTGGTATATTCCGATGGATTCCATAAACCATCGGCTACCGATGGACCGCTTATTTACCTCAATGCCAACCCCGATGTGCAGCAGGTGCTTGACCGAGTAGAAGCCGCCGGTGGTAGCATATTGGTACCCAAAACACAGATTTCGGAACAGTATGGTTATATGGCCGTAATTATAGACAGCGAAGGCAACCGGATAGCCCTGCATTCCAATCCCATATAAGCATGGCTATCCATTACGAACCCTTAACATCCAACAACTGGCAAAAACTGGAAGCGCTATTTGGCGAAAAAGGGGCCTGTGGTGGTTGCTGGTGTATGGCCTGGCGGCTAAGTGCCAAACAATTTGATGCACAGAAAGGAGAAGCTAATAAAAACAGCCTGAAAGCATTAGCAAGCCAAACGCCATCGCCGGGTATACTGGCTTTGCAAAACGATAAAGCCATTGGCTGGATAGCTATTGCACCAAGGCAGGTTTATCATCGGCTGCACAAGAGCAAAATATTACAACCTGTAGATGATATGCCGGTGTGGAGCATCAGTTGCTTTTTTATGGATAAGGCAGTGAGGCGTCAAGGCCTGTCCGTTAGTTTAATAAACGAAGCAGCAAAATATGCCGGGCAGCAAGGCGCCACCGTTATAGAAGCTTATCCTGTGGATACTTCAGTAGCAAGCGGCAGCTTTGTACCGGTTTTTAACTGGACGGGTGTTGCCAAAAGTTTTGAGCGGGCAGGGTTTGCCGAAGTAGCGAGACGATCAGCAAGCCGGCCCATCATGCGCAGATTCTTGTAAAAAGTGATACACCCTTCCAATCACGCAATCATACAGCAATATTATTTTAACTACCCAAAGCTGTTATCCCCTATTACAAAACCATACCATGCCGGAAATTATCGACTGGACAAGATTTGAGCTGCGCATAAAAGTAAAAGCATCTATGCCATTGGTTTACGATGCATGGTCTACCCGGCAGGGCATGGAAAAATGGTTTCTGCGCCAATGCGGTTATATGCGCAGTGGTAATGCACTACCGGCCAATAGTCAGGTACGCCGCGGCGATACCTACCATTGGCTTTGGCATGGCTGGCCCGACGATGTGGAGGAAAATGGAGAAATACTGGATGCTGATGGGGCGGAAACCTTCGCCTTTAAATTTGGCGCTGCAGGGAAAGTATCTGTGCATTTGCAAGCCCATGATGACGCGGTTATGCTGCGGCTGCTGCAATACGAAATTCCGGATACCGAGGCCGGCAGACACCATTGGCACACGGGTTGCAAAACCGGCTGGACTTTTTACCTTACCAACCTGAAAGCGGTATTGGAAACTGGTATTGACCTTCGCAACCGCGAAACAGGCATACCTAATGTTGTAAATGGCTAAACTTTTGCAACAAGATGTTGCTTTACTTGTTGGCTGATATCATGAGTGAAATACTGATCATAGCAACTACAAACCGCACCAACAGCAAAACCTATCAATTTGCTGAATATTACCGGCAATTACTGCTGGAGCAGCACGGCCATACCGACATACTTAACCTGGCCGACCTGCCAACAGATTTTGCCTTTAGCGCTTTATATGAAAACAGTGGCAAGAACCCCGTATTCAATACCCAAAAGGCATTGATGGATGCCGCGGAGAAATTTGTGTTTATTGTACCGGAATACAATGGGTCATTCCCCGGCGTGCTAAAAACTTTTATTGATGGATTGGGTTGGCCAAATAGCCTGGCAGGCAAAAAGGCAGCACTTGTAGGCATAAGCGATGGCAACCTGGGCGGCGCCCATGCCCTTAGCCATCTTACCGATATTCTTCACTATCTGGGGTGTAATGTGCTGAGCCGGCTGGTAAGGGTACCGGTTATGAAAAAGAATTTCGCGGAAGGAAAACTGCAGGATGATTTTGTAACACAATTGGTGGCCTTGCAGGTAAAAGAGTTACTTGATTTTTGATTAAATGCTTCCCCGGGTAGTACTCCCTATTTTGCAATAGGAGCCTTGCCTGCTTCTACCATAATATCGGCTATCATGGTATAGCATTTTGTCCATGCTTCGGCCAACGCAGGATTCCAGTCGGTGCCAAGGCCTTGCTGTAGTGTAACCAACAGGGCTTTGCCCACCGCATCGTATTGCGAGGTTTTTACCCCATAGCCAACATGTTTTTCGGCAAGTGCCCGAATTTCGGCAACCACCAATGCGGGCTCTCCAAGCCTTTGCACCATATAGCTAATCATATCCACCAGCTTTTGGTATTGCTGCGCCATGTCTTTGGGAAACATTTTGCGCAGGCGCGGATGAGCGGCAAACAGATTACTGTAAAACACATCGCCCACCAACAACGGATTAATCTGCTGAAAAATGCGCCATGACCTTTTTACCAATAATATTTCTTCGCGTGTCATCATTGCCGGCATAAAGGTGCGGTAATAGCCAAAGCTTTTTTATTGAATTCGTTTGTCATGCACAAACATTAGTTTAAACAGTAGCAAAAGCATATTGAAGCGTAGGAAACCATGTATCGTAACCGGAAAAAAATACTCCCTTTTGCCTCATGCCAGTTGGCTTGTATGCCTCCGGCTTGTCAAAATGAGTATTTTGCATAAGCAAAATTCAGCCGGCAGTTCGATCAGGCAATTGCCCAATCTCAATGTATTCAGTCATATTTGCTCCTTATGCGCAAGACATTTCTTCAGTTTATTTTTTGGTTGCTGGCAGGCCAGGCACTGCATGCCCAATATGCCGAAAAGATCATCAATCCATTTCACGACCGCTACTACGATAGCCTCAAGAAAATGGATTACCCTTATACCTTTCCAATATTGGGTAAAGGCGCCTACAAAAGAGGTTACGATATTCCTTTCCCCTGGGGCATAAGTGCGGTGTACTTTACCCAACGCCAGCAAATAGCAATAACCAGCACTCAGATAGGCGTAAATGGCAGCGAGAAAGTAGATCTCTCCGATTTCATCAAATTTGGTCCGGTGATTGCACAAACCAATGCCTACACCGTTCGCCCCGACCTTTGGGTACTGCCTTTTTTAAACGTATACGGCGTATTTGGCGGGGGCACTACCCAAACAGATGTGTTGCTGGTGGAGCCAGCTATTTTTCAGACCACGCAGCGTTTTAATGTGCGCAGTGCCGGCGTGGGGGCTACACTTGCCGGCGGGCTTGGCGGCGTGTTTATTGTATGGGACAACAATATAAACTGGGCGGATGTGGATGCGCTGGTGGAGCCGGTACCTGCATTCAATAGCAGCGTAAGGGTTGGCCACAATTTTGTGGACCCCCGGCATGCCGATAGAAACCTGAGCATTTGGGCGGGTACATTTTACCAGAAAATAAATAACGACACCAAGGGATCCATAGGTGTAAATGAGGTATTCCCGGGCTTTGGCGAAGGAAACGTAATAGCCGAAATGCGCGATTGGGCCAGCGGGCTACCACCTGCACAGCGGGTGATAGCCAATCAAATTATTGATGCCCTCGAAAATGCCGCCGGTAATATCCCCGATGATACACAGATAGACTATTTCCTCGATAAAAAGGTGGTGGGGCCCTTCAATCTGATTTTTGGCGCGCAATTTCAAGTCAACAAGCATTGGCAGTTTCGCACGGAGTTAGGCGTGTTTGGCAAGCGCAGCCAGTTTTTGCTTAATGCCAACTATCGCTTTCAGGGATTTCGGAGAAAAAAATAACCAACCCCATAATGATTAAACTTTTTGCAAGGGCAGGCTTACTAATCACATCACTGCTTTGCAGTGCTACGCTGCAAGCGCAGGTTATCATGAGCCTCTTGTTTGGCGATAAACTTAATACTGACGAGTTGGCATTTGGTATTCATCTGGACTATGGTAGCACCAAGCCTACCAACCTGAGCAGCGGCAATGGCTTCAGTAGTTTTAATATTGGCTTGTTTATGAATTACAAGCTAAACGAGCATTGGCATATTAACGGCGAAGCCATGGCAAAATGGAAGAAAGGTGCAGAAGACCTTGACCCGTATAGCCTGGGAGATGCTGCACTCGATCAGGCGTTTGCCGATGGACAATACCAACGAACAATTGGCTACCTGGGGCTTCCGGTTACGGTTCAGTATTACGCTGCCCCAAGATGGTTTATTGAAAGTGGCCCTTCGGTTGCTTTACGCCTAAAGGCCGTAGATCTTTTCCGGGCAGATAAGCCACAAGGTGCATTGATATTCGACAATGGATCCAAAGACCGCACCAATGCCTGGGATTTGGGCATGCTATTTGGCACCGGTACCACCATGGGCAAGGGCCATGATATTTTGGTGGGGCTACGCTATAGCCTTGGCTTTTCCGATGCCTTTACCGATATGGATGGCCGTCAGGCTCATCGCGGCTGGAACGTTTACGCGAATATACCCATTGGCCGCGCCAAGGCAGAAGCCAAAAGGGCGGCAAAGGCAGCTGAGTAATTATTAGCTTCCCGCCAGTGTATTACGCTGTTCCGGTGGCGCACTGTGATGAGCCCCTTGCAAATCCCTGTTGGGTACAAGTTTGCAATCTTGCTACAAAAAACCACAGCATTAAGCTTAAATGCATTGGCCATACAGCGGCATTAGGTAGCCAATCAAGGGTGTTTACAATACATAAGCCGCCGGCTTAGTTGACTACATTATATTGACCTTGTAAAATAGCACCCCGCACCTGACAAAACAGCCATCATGAATAAAGCACTTCTCCTGCTCCTTTGCGTAGCCATATTCACATCTGGGATAGCACAACAATATAACTGGCAACCCGTAAAGGGAAAAATCATGACAAAATGGGCCAATGCCGTAACTCCGGAAAATGCATTAACGGAATATCCCCGACCGCAAATGCAGCGCCCCGATTGGATGAATCTCAATGGTCTTTGGGATTACACTATTGTGCCTAACGGCGATGCCTATCCGCAACAATATGATGGCAAAATACTGGTACCCTTTGCCGTAGAATCAGCACTATCCGGCGTAGCCAAAACCGTAGGCAAAGACAGCATCATTTGGTATAAGCGAAATATAAACTTACCGAATAGCCGAAAAGGGAAAAAGTACCTCCTGCATTTTGGTGCAGTGGATTGGCAAACCGATGTATTTATTAATGGCAAGCTTGCAGGTACGCACAAAGGAGGCTACGATCCGTTTAGCTTTGACATTACAGCGTTCCTCCAAAAAAATGAAGCGCAGGAACTGCTGGTAAAAGTGTGGGACCCTACTGACGAGGGGCCGCAGCCGCGTGGCAAACAGGTGGAAAATCCGCATGGCATTTGGTACACACCCGTTACCGGAATCTGGCAAACAGTATGGCTTGAAACAGTGCCTGAAAATTATATAACAGCAACAAAACAGTCACCCGATATTGATAATAAATTCATCAACATAAGTGCATCGGTTGATGGATTTATAGAAGCTACCGATCGACTTATTATTACTATAAACGAAGGCCAAAAAGTCATTGGCAAGCAGGAAACTACGCCGGGGCAGAAGGTCAACATTGCCATACCGGGTATGCAGTTATGGTCACCAGACAAACCGTTTTTATATGATATTACCATAGGCTTGTATCGCAACGGTAAGTTGCTTGACGAAATAAAAACCTATACCGCCATGCGCAAGATTAGCATGGCAAAAGATAAGCACGGCATTCAGCGCATGATGCTCAATAATGAATTTGTATTTCAATATGGTCCTCTCGATCAGGGATGGTGGCCCGATGGATTATATACCGCACCAACGGATGAGGCTTTGCGTTTTGACATTGAAAAAACAAAATCCCTTGGCTTTAATATGATACGCAAGCATGTGAAAGTAGAGCCTGCGCGCTGGTATTATCATTGCGATAAGTTGGGTATGTTGGTTTGGCAGGATATGCCGAGTGGTGATCTGGGCAATCAATGGGATAGCCGTCCGGGTATTATAGGACGGGGAACAGAAAAGCAACGCACGCCCGAATCAAAAAGCATTTTCAGGACTGAGTGGAAAGCTATAATGGAAAGCCTGCATAATTTCCCCTGCATTGTAGTATGGGTTCCCTTTAATGAAGCCTGGGGGCAATTTGATACCAGGGAAATTGCAGAATGGACCATGCAGCAGGATGCCACAAGATTAGTAAATACAGCAAGTGGCGGCAATTTTGAAAACGTAGGTCACATCATAGACATGCATAATTACCCTGAACCGGTATTACCCGACCCTGCATTATTTGGTGCAGACAGGGTAATTGTGTTGGGTGAATTTGGCGGTCTTGGACTTCCGGTTGAAGGCCACACCTGGCAGGAAAAAAATAATTGGGGCTATCAAAGTTTTAAAAACAAAGAAGAGCTTGGCAATCGCTATGCAGATTTTATACATCGGCTACCCGATATGATACGCGCCGGCATGAGCGCAGCCGTATATACGCAAACTACGGATGTGGAAGTGGAAACAAACGGGCTTATGACTTATGACCGAAAGGTGATAAAATTTTCCGAGGAACAAATGCGGCAATTGCATGAGGCGCTTTACCGGGTAAGGTTATAAACCTTTTGAGTTCAATCCGCCAGTATACTGAAGGTCTGCGCATGTATGGCGCGCAAGCTGGCAGATGGCTATAACTTTAAGCATATAGACCTACGTCCAGTTCTTGCTGCAGTATGACTTGCCAAATAACCAAGCGGATGCAGCAAGCGGAATGCTTACTTCTGACAACATGATGGAATGCTACAAGTAATCTATTGGCAGGCATCCCATTATTAATTCCCTTCTGCTTTAATTTGCGGAGCTAGTCTGTTGTTTTAATTTTTCTCCAACCACTTTTTTGCCCGCCATGAAAAATTTCATAGTTGCTGTTTTGTATTCTCTCGTTGCCATTTGTGTACAGGCCCAGACAGATAAAGCAAAAGTTGCCTCGCTTGTCCAATCCATGACGCTGGAAGAAAAAGTAGGCCAAATGACGCAGGTAACTTTTGCCGTAATAGCCGAAGGCGGCTGGAGTAATACTGATGGTCGGGTGAACGCTGCTGCTCTAAAGCGGGCCGTTAGCGATTACAAGGTTGGCAGCATGCTCAATACGGCCTCAAATGCGTTATCTCTGGCTACATGGCAAACCGCCATAACGCAGATACAGGACGAAGCTAACAAGACGAGACTTAAAATACCCGTGCTGTATGGGCTTGATGCTATACATGGACAAACCTATACATTGGGTAGTACTTTATTTCCGCATAACCTGGCCATAGCAGCATCGCGCAATCCGCAGCTAGCGGCCAGTATTGCAGAAGTAACCGCTAAAGAGTTGAGAGCCTCAGGCGTTCGGTGGAATTTTGACCCTGTGCTTGATGTATGCCGTCAGCCCTTGTGGAGCCGTATGCCCGAAACCTTTGGCGAAGATGTGTACCTGTGCACACAAATGGGTGCAGCTGCCATAAAAGCATATGAAAAAGATGGCCTGAAAAATCCTACTGCAGTAGCGAGTTGCATGAAGCATTATCTGGCCTATGGTGCCAGCCGCAGTGGCAAAGACCGCACACCTATCTACATGCCCGAAATTGAGTTGCGCGAATATTATTTGCCGCCCTTTAAAGAAGCAGTAAAAGCCGGCGCCTCCACTATCATGATAAACAGCAGCGAAATAAATGGCGAGCCGGTGCACGCCAGTAAATATCTGCTTACTGATGTGCTGCGCAAGGAACTGGGCTTTGATGGATTGATTGTAACCGACTGGGAAGATATCATCAGGTTGCATACACGGCATAATATAGCCGCTACACCACGCGAAGCCGTGGTAAAAGCTATTAATGCCGGCATTGATATGAGTATGGTGCCCGGCGATTTCTCCTTTTATGATTTGCTTATTGAAGCCGTAGGCAAAGGGGAAGTAAGCATGCAACGTATTGATGATGCGGTAAGCCGTATTCTTATTCTGAAATACAAACTGGGTCTTTTTGATAATCCTTATCCTGAACCTGCTGCGGCACAAAATTTTGGGCTGCCCCAATACCAGCAAATGGCACTTGATGCTGCACTGCAAAGCATGACACTGCTGCAAAACAAAAACAATGTATTGCCTTTATCCAAACAGTCGAAACTACTGGTAGCCGGACCGGCTGCGCAAAGCCTTAGCACACTTAATGGCTGCTGGAGCTACATCTGGCAGGGCAACGACGAACGCTTTTATCCTGCTGACAGCAAAACCATATTGCAGGCATTACAAGAAGAGTTTGGTGCAAGCCGGGTAACTACAACAACCGTCAAAGGTTTTGATGCACCAGAAAATTATGATGTAGCGGCTTTACAGCAAAAAGCTGGCGGCGCCGATGTCATCATTCTTTGCCTTGGCGAAAATGCCTATGCAGAAAGCCCCGGCAACACCGGCGATCTGGCACTTGACCCCAAACAGGAAGCATTGGCCATGGCTGCATTAGCTACAGGCAAGCCCGTTATAGTGGTGCTTACAGAAGGAAGGCCAAGATTTATTACCGGCATTGCCGAAAAAGCACAGGGCATTTTATTGGCTTACTGGAGTGGCAAAAAAACAGGCGAAGCGATAGCCGATGTTTTAAGCGGAGATTATAATCCGGCAGGTAAGCTCCCCTTTAGCTACCACCGCAGCATGGGCGAAATAGTACTTTACGATCGTAAGCCTACAGAAGAAGTTCGTGAAATATTTAATGATAATGTTGGTACGGGCTACGATCCGCTTTTTGCCTTTGGGCATGGGCTCAGCTACACCACATTTGCCTACAGCAACCTGCAACTAAACGATACACTGATGCGCGGCAAACAACCTGTTGGCATAACCATTGTGGTAACCAACAGCGGACAGCGGGACGGTGATCATATTGTAGAATTATACACCCGCGATATGTATGCCAGCATTACGCCCAACATGAAGCGGTTACGAAAATTTACCCGCATTCATCTTAAAGCAGGCGAAAGCAAAACCGTAAAGTTCACACTTAACCAAGAGGATCTCGCATTTGTAAATCAGTCCTTACAAACCATTACTGAGCCCGGCGATTTTGAACTGATGATAGGTGATAAAAAAGCAAGGTTTGTATACGCTGAAAATTAACAGCGTACAGGCAGGCTATTTTTTGCTCAGCACCTCATAGGCCACAGCAGGAAGTCTTTTGTTTTTCAGCTCTTTTAAGCCAATGGGCTGGCATTCGTATTGGTCTTTGATTTGCTCGTGGTACGCTTCGTTAATCAAGACCTGATTGCATTGCGCTACATCCTGCAAGCGTTGGGCAATATTTACATTATCTCCAATAACAGTAAAATCCAGACGGCGAAGCGTAACGCTGCCGATATTGCCGCTCACCATTTCGCCGGTATTAACACCAATTGAAACCTGAGGTACATATCCTTCAATACCGGTTTCAATAACCGATACAACCTTTATGATATTAAGCGCGGCTTCAAGGGCATCGCAAGCATGGTCGGGGCCGGTAAATACGGCCATAATGGCATCTCCAATAAACTTGTCTACAAAACCATTTTTGGCTACTACCTCCTGCGTCATCTTATCAAAAATCTGATTGAGCAGGCTAACCACCACATTGGCATTCTGATTTTCGCTAAGCGAGGTAAAACTACACACATCGGCAAACATGACCGTTGCGTTAATAATTTCATTTTCGGTAAGCTTTGCTTCAAATTCTTCGTGGCTCATAAAGCGGAGCACACTATCGTCCACATACATTTTCAGGATATTATTTTCCTTTAATGCGCGTATCGTTTGCCGGGTTTGCTCTACATGCCTCAGCGTCTTACTAAGTGTAGCAGCCAAATCAACAAAGTCGATAGGTTTGGTGACAAAATCAAAAGCGCCCCTGTTCATGGCTGTGCGAATATTTTGCATATCGCCGTAGGCACTAATAATTACAGATTTAAGCAGGGGTTGGTTTTCGCTAAGGTTTTGTAACAACGTAAGGCCATCCATGCGGGGCATATTGATATCGCTGAGAACCATATCCACATCGGGATTCTCCTGCAGCATCTCAAGGGCCTGCTTGCCATCAAGCACAAACAAAAAGTCGTACTTGGCCTCCCTTATTTCCTTTCTAAATTTTTGCCTGATGAGTAACTCCAGATCAGCCTCATCGTCGGCTACTAAAATTTTGTACATATCACCCCCGCGCCAAAAGAAACGAAATATTTTGTGTTTGGAAAATTTCATATTGGGCAGCAGGCACCAACCCAACATACTTATTCGCCGCAATTGCCACCCGCTGCAGCCAGTCCCGGCTTGTGGCAATACAATAAAAGGAAGAGGAGCATGCCTACGCCTTATACCTGCCATTTGGCCTGTCAGCGGCAG
>JAHEMO010000061.1:0-3653 GCA_024643625.1 Chitinophagaceae bacterium | reverse complement strand
TCAGAATCCACCGGTTATCTTTTTTAGCAGATCAAAAAATCCGCGTTTTCGCTCTGTGTCTATCTTCCAGCTGGCAGGCATGCTTTGGAAGCCGGTTTCAAAGGGCTCATCCTTTTTGCGGTAGTCAAAATAGCCCCAGCTTACATATTTATCTACCGAAGCCAGTAGATTATTGTCGGCCTTATCAAAATTAAAATGATCGTCTTCGTTGTTTACTATAGGCATGGGCTTGTATCCGGGCAAGGCGCGGTAACTGTCGTACATGGCCCGCAAACTATCCGGGTGGCCCTGCCCATTGCCATGACAGAGTATAAAATCTGAAGCAGCCAGCACTTTTTCAGAAGGCCGTTGCTTACCTACAAAACTCGTTGTTACAGGGTAATGATGGCCATTCTCATCCTTCATATTTTTTACCAAACTGATAAGTTCATGTACTCTTTTAGGCTGTAAAATTTCGTGTTGATAACCATTTGGCGTGCACTCATTGTTAATCTCAATGAGTACATTTTTGTAATTGCCACGGTGCAGCCAGTTTACGGTTTGTCTCACAGCCTTTTTTACTGCTTCTTCGTTGGCTACCCGCTCATCCTGTCCAAAATAGAAGATGCCTAAAATGCAAACCATGCCCAGTTCATCGGCCTTCACTAAAATTTTGCGCAAGCGCTGCATATACTCCGGTCGCAGTGTGCCGGTACTGTCTATGGCACTATTATACCAGGGTTGAGCCTTACTATAACCATAGGGACTACCACCCTGCAGGTTTATGGTAAATGCCAGCAATCCATGCGCTTTCCAGGATGGCATGGCTGCAATAAATTCCTTTGTATTGCGATCCGCATCCCATGTTTTGGTATCGGGGTATACCCAATTGCTTCGGGTTTCGGGGTTGAGGTCGTCGAATATGCCCTGCACCATGCGGCTATTGGGTAGCAACCCTTCAATCTTCTTCCCGTTGTAATTGCGGCCTTTAAATGTGGGTTCGCCATTAATGTAAAATGCATCGCCCACAATGCTCACATTTGTCTTGGCCACCCGCTTGGGTTTGTCCTGAGCGATTACCGACGAAGCGCACAAGAGCATCAGGAAGGCAAATGCCTGTAGTATATTTTTCATGTTGTTGTAATGGTTATTGAAGGCTACGATGATACTGATAATAATTATTGGTAAAGGCGTATTAGCTGACTTTGATGTGGCCTCAGCGAAATTTCGTAGGCACTGCTAATGGCCGGCAAATCCTTCTTTGCCCAAACGTCGCGTACTTTCCATTTGCCTTTGAGCGAAAGATCAGCCAGGTTTAGTTTTACATCCTTTGTTTCGTCATTCAAATTTATAATGGCAACGTTGGTATAACGGCCATCAATTGACGCAGATGCCCATACACATATTTCGTTGTTGCGATACACTTGCCTGCTATTGGTACTGTGCTGGTTAATGTCAATCGCTTCATCGTTTGTCATCAATTCCATTTCAAGTGCCTCATTTTCCGGCAGGTTGCCTCCCATCATCAACGGGCTGCGTACCATGCACCACATAGTTATGTGGGTACGGGCTTCATCGGGCGTAAAGGCCGAGCGCCGCGGTTTGCCTACAGGACCGCGCTTAGCTATGCTGCCTATCTGCAACATATCGGCATCGGGCCAATTGCCGGGACCACTATGCGGTGCCCATTTAGCCAATATTTCAAACTGCTCTTTTAGTTGATGCCAATCATCCCAAAAATCTTTGCTCACCCGCCACAGTTCTGCATTTGCAGCTGCATGTTCGCGGTTTTCATACTTCATATTCAGGCTAAGGCTTAGCGTTACAGGCTTGCTCAGTGTTTCGATGGCATTGTGGAAAGCCGTTACTTCTTCGCGCCGATACGGATACTTTTCATTAAGATCTGTATCATCAAGTTTTATGTAATCAACGCCCCAACTTTCATACAATTGTAATATGCTGTTGTACCATTCCTGCGCACCGGGCTTTTGCATATTTACGCCCCACATGGTATTGAGCCATGGGCAAACCGATGTGGTATCTACAATATCGGCAGCTGTTATACCCTTTGTGCCTAATACCGGTGTGTTGTAATACACCGCCTGCCGGGGAATACCGCGCATAACGTGCAGGCCAAACTTTAATCCAAGCGAATGAATATAATCGGCCAATGGCTTTAATCCTGCACCATTTGCCGACGACGGAAAGCGACGTGTGTCGGGGTAAAGACGGCCATAAGCATCCATTTCAAAATAGGGCACTAATGATCCATCAAAAGGCAAACGAAATTGTGGCGGATTGCTTTGTCCTGTTCCCGGCGGATGCGGATACCACCAACAGAAATCAATGACCACATATTGCCAGCCATGTTGTTTTAAATTTTTGGCCATGTACTCGGCATTCTCCCGCACTTCGGCTTCAGTAACTGTTGCACCATAGCAGTTATAACTATTCCATCCCATTGGTGGGCTTGATGCCCGTTCGGCAGATGAAGGTAATTTTTGCGCTACTCCCTGATAGGTAATACAGCAAGCCAGCACGACGATATTTAGTTTATTCATAATTGTGGTTAGTAGTTAGTAAGTAATTTAATATCAGCAATCATAAATCAGCAATCCATTTCACCTCGGTCCATCCTTTACATTCTCCATCATATATTTATTATCCGGTCTGTTTACTTCGTAGCGTCCGCCAAGGCTTTCCTGAAACTTTTTAGGCGCATGTTTTTCTAGTCTTTTTATTATCGTTTTTGATGCTTTATCACTACTCAGGTTTGTCCACTCATGAGGATCCTTGCTATGGTCGTACAGTTCTTTGCTGCCATCAGGATATTGTATGAGTCGATACTGTCCGTCGGTTATGGATACATAACCCCTTCCATGTTCGGTAAGCGAAAAGGTTCGAAAAGTGGCTTCTGGATTTTTTAATAGCGGCAACATGCTCTGCCCTTCCAATTGTTGAGGCGGCGCTTTCAGGTTACACCATTCTACAAGCGTAGGATATAAATCAATAAGGCCAACTGTTTGATTTACCTGCATGGGTCGACAGCCTGGAAACCTTATGAGCAAAGGCGTGTAGGCACTTAACTCCCATAAGGTTCCTTTTTGGTGTCGCAGTTTTTCGCTCATATGAAAACCGTTATCGCTGCACACAATAACAATGGTGTTTGTTGCAAAAGGACTTTTATCGAGTGCCTCAATTACACGGCCCATATTCCAATCGGCAAAGCTTGATGTAGCGCAATAGCCGCGCAGCATTTGTTTGAAAACTTCAAGGCGATCTTCTATGCTTTTACTATTGCCAAACTTGTCCAGGCTATCCACCAAATCTCTGCCAATGGCTGGCACATCATCCAAGTCATTGGCCAAAAAACCTTTTGGCAAATCAAAGCTTATGCCGTCGTACAAATCAAAGAATCGTTTTGGCGCTGTATAAGGAGTATGGGGTCGCCACAAGCCATAAAATAAAAAGAATGGCTTTTCATGTTGTTGCTGCAAAAATTTTACCGCTTCATCGGCATTCACAATATCAGGGAAATCGCTATCGGGGCCGGTCCATGCTTTTACCGATGAAAAATTAGAACCGCCCACCCAATATTCTTTTTCAGGAAAAGGTCCGAAGCCGCCTTTATACACCGGCTTATTGTCAAACATTTTTTCTTCCCTTCCACTGTC
>JAHEMO010000297.1 GCA_024643625.1 Chitinophagaceae bacterium | reverse complement strand
CCCGTGTAACCCATGATGATAAATTGATTAACAGTGAAAATTTTAGCAACAAAGCCGGCGAAATGTGTGTGGTGCAATACAATATCAACATCAGCGATACCGGGCGCTATTACGTTTGGGTAAAGGCCTTATCTACCGGTAGCGAAGACAATGGCATACATGTGGGTGCTGATGGTATGTGGCCCGAAACAGGAGCACGCATGCAGTGGTGCGAAGGCAAAAATGGCTGGCGCTGGGAAAGCAAGCAACGCACACAGGAGCAGCATTGCGGTGAGCCCTACAAAATTTATCTGCAATTTGATAAACCCGGTTGGCATACCCTGCAATTCAGTATGCGTGAAGATGGCTTTCGCATGGATAAAATACTGTTGACAAGGGATATGAATTTTCGGCCTGAGGAATAGCAGTTTGCCATGTATGTTATGGTTGATTGCACAGTTGAAAGCAGTGACTGTCGATAATTGGTTGTAGAGATACATCCGTTGTACATCAGAGCAAAACATTGCAATAATTGTATCAGTCGCAGCGCAGTATCGGCACCAATTTTACGCCTATGAGAAAATGGATGATTGCTATTTGTGTTATGGCTTACACTGCCGTGGGTATTGCGCAGGAAAAGGGGCTATTACAAAGTCTGCAACAACACGACAAAGCAGTTCATATGTTGGGCGATACCTGGATGCGTGACCCTTTTATTACGTTGGCACCCGATGGCTTCTACTACCTTACCTATACGGCAAACAATAATGATTTACCAGATAGCATGGCTGCCATCACCTGCATGCGCAGCAAAGATTTGGTTGCCTGGCAAAATTTGGGCATCCTGTGGCGCGCCGATAATAGCGTGTGGGGTCGTAAGTTGTTGGCCAGAGCTGCAGAGAATAATGCCAAAGCCACTACCCCTCATGATACCACAGGATACCTGAAGGTGCCTGCCTCCGGTAATATTGCAGCCTCTTCCATTGGCGTGGCCATAAAGCCCGCTATGATTTGGGCGCCGGAAATACATCTTGTACAAAACAAATGGGTGATTATGCATACCTCCAATCAGGGCATGGCAAACCTTATGCTGACTAATGGCCCGGATTTAACTTCACCATGGCAGGAGCCTTTTGCAGGAGATATGGGGCGTAGGCACGACCCTTCTTTGTTTACCGATGATGATGGCAGCCACTGGATGGTATATGCCTGTACTAAAATCATGAAACTAAAACCTGACTTTACCGGGTTTGAAGGGAACGAAATAAGCATAGCACCCTCAAACCGAAAATTAGGTCATGAAGGCAGTTTTATCATGAAAATGAAAGATCGCTATGTACTGTTTGGTACCGGTTGGAGCCGCGATACGCTACGCCATGGCACTTATAATTTATACTACGCTACATCGGACAGGCTTACGGGTGGCTATGGTGAAAGAAAATTTGCCGGCCGCTTTTTGGGCCATGGTACTATTTTTCAGGACAAGGCTGGAAAATGGTGGTGTACTGCATTTCTCAACGGTGCATATCAGTCGCCGGAAAAAGTAGCTAAACAAAATGTGGATGCGTCAAAAGCCACTACCATTAATAAGCAGGGACTTACATTAGTGCCGATAGATTTTGTATGGCAAAATGGTGATATCGTAGTGAAAGTGTTGGATGAGCACTATGCACATCCTGGTAAAGAAGAAATACAACATTTTAAATAAACAAAGCACATGAATACTTACAAAATTGCCGTGGTAAATGGCGACGGCATTGGCAACGAAATAGTACCGGCAGGCTTTGCCGTAATGGAAGCCGCGGCGGCTAAATTTGGTTTTACACTACAGCGCGAAGATTTTCCCTTTGGTGCAGGGTATTATAAAGCACATGGCGACTTTATAGCGCCCGGCGCATTGGAGCAATTGAAAAAATTTGATGCCATTTTATTTGGCGCGGTTGGCCTACCCGAAGTGGATGACCGTTTGCCGTTTAAGTTGTTTACTAATCTCATCCGAACATCCTTCAATCAATACGTCAATCACCGCCCCGTAAAGTTATTGCAGGGTGTGCTAAGTCCTTTGCGTACCAAAACAGAAAAGGATATCGACTTTGTAATTGTAAGAGAAAATAACGAAGGCGAGTTTGTACAAAATGGCCGCATACTCTATCCTGATGAACCTTATGGTTTGGCAACGGATACGAGCGTGTTTACCCGTGCAGGTATTACCCGCATTGCGCACTATGCTTTTCAATTGGCGCAAAAGCGGCGCAAGCATATGACCAATGTTACCAAGAGCAATACCATGATACATACTTTGTATTACTGGGATACCGTGATTGAAGAAGTAGCAGCACAGTATCCTGATGTGGTGTACAGAAAAATGTATATAGATGCCGCTACTGCAAATTTTGTGTTGCGTCCCGAGATTTTTGATGTGGTACTTACCACCAATATGCTTGGCGATATTCTCAGCGATTTGGGTGGCGCCATTATGGGTAGCCTTGGTTTTGGTTCATCAGGTAATATCAATCCCGAGGGCGATTTTCCTTCGATGTTTGAGCCTATCCATGGCTCCGCACCCGATATTGCCGGCAAAGGCATTGCCAACCCTGTTGGTCAGATTTTAAGTGCAGCACTATTGCTTGAACATATCGGCGAAACTGCTGCTGCTGCTGCTATCACGGCTGCAGTAAATGCCACTACAAGCGCCGGTATTTTTGGCGCCGACAACGGCGGCAGCCATAGCACTAACCAAATCAGGGATGCCGTAATAGCACGTTTGTAATGAACTGGATTGATTGCACCATACCCTTTACTGCTTCGGCAAATTTTAGTGCCACACCTGCCAAAACCCTTGCACAGGATGGCTGGAACGCCAGTACCATTAGTTTGTACTCGCATGCCGGTACGCATATGGATGCACCAAAGCATTTTGGCGTAAATGAAAAGGGTATCGACAGTTATCCTACGCATCGGTTGATGACGATGGCGTGGGTGGTGCAAATTGATATTAGCGGGCGGTCGCAATTGCTGCAGCCGGAAGACATAGGCGCAGTACAACAACTGTTGCAACCCGGCGACAGTCTGTTGCTGCAAACCGGCTGGCATAAGCATGCAGGCACAGCTTATTATCGTGATGCATTGCCGCGAATTAGCGAAGCATTTGCGCAATGGATGGTGGAGGCAAAACTGAATATGCTGCTGGTAGAACCACCAAGCGTGGCGGATGTAAATAACCTGGAAGAAGTAACGCGTATTCACAAGATTTTGCTGGGAGCTGATATCATTATTGTGGAAGGTATTACCACAGCAAACCTACATGGTACCAAGGCCAATATTATTGCGCTGCCCTTGCTTTGGCAGGGTGGCGATGGCGCGCCAACACGGGTATTGGCACAACCCATTGAACCATGATGGCGTTGACAAACGATATGGCACTTGCGATGGCTGCGCCGCCCGATGAAAATGTAGCCGCAGCAATTCGCAGTTTACTTGCTGCGCAAAATATTACATTGGTTATTTTGGATGATGACCCTACCGGCACGCAAACTGTGCATGGCATGCCCATTATTACCGTTTGCACGAAAGCAGCAATTAGTGCAGCATGGCAAAAATTTCCGCAGGGATTTTTTATTCTCACCAATAGCCGTGCCTTATCTGCAGAAAAGGCAGAACAGTTGGCTTTGCATATTGGTCAATGGCTAGCAGCATTAGCAATCCAAGCCGATCGCCAACTTATTGTTTTGTATCGTGGTGATTCTACGTTACGTGGGCATTTTCCGGGGGAGATGGATGCGTTGGCCCAAGGCCTTGGCAGGCCCGATATGCCGCAGTTGCTGATACCCGCATTTATGGAAGGTGGCAGGCTTACGTTGCAAGGCACGCATTATATGGTGCAGGATGGCAGCTTGTTGCCGGTGGGCGAATCGGCTTTTGCCCGCGATTTTGCTTTTGGTTTTACCAATAGCTACTTACCTGATTATGTGGCAGAAAAAACCAATGGCGCCGTGCCGGCAAATGAAGTAGGTGTGCTGGATGATAATACGGACGCAGAAGCATTTG
>JAHEMO010000296.1 GCA_024643625.1 Chitinophagaceae bacterium | reverse complement strand
AATACCGGAAACGAATTGGCGCTACAGGCCGGCAGCGGGTATGCCACGCAAAACGGCGGCACCAATGGCGGTAGTGGGGGCATTTTGGTTACGGCTACTAATTTTACGCAATTGAAGCAATACCTGGAAAGTACTACAACCAACTATGTGGTAAAGGTTACACAGACCATTTACAACGGCGAAAAAGGCGGCAGCATTAGGGTGGCTAACAATAAAACTTTAGTAGGCGTTGGAAACCAGGCATTTTTGGATGGCATTGGCCTGAGTATCATCAACGCGAGAAATGTAATTATTCGCAATGTCCGTTTTAGTATGGTATCAATTACCAATCGTACTGACCCTGCAGTTTACGACATAGATGGCGACGAAGGGCGGCCGCAAATAATTGTAAATGGCGGCGACTGCGTCAGTATTGATGGAGGTACAAATATCTGGATTGATCATTGTGAATTTAGCAGCGAAAACCCGGCTGTTCAGACTAACCAGGATTTGTATGATGGTCTCGTGGATATTAAGGGCAACAGTGCATTTATAACCCTATCATGGAATTATTTTCACGATCATCACAAAACTCATCTTGTTGGTTCGAGCGATAGCGACAATTATGACCGACGCATAACCTGGCATCACAATCACTACAGCAATATCAAATCACGCTTGCCACTATACCGGTATGGTACCGGGCATTTTGTAAATAATTACCTCGTAAACATTGGCAGCGGTGGATGCAATAGTCGCAATGGCGCCTGTTTAAAAGTGGAAAGCAATGTATTTGAAACAGTCCGAAACCCCATCGTAAGCGACGGCAATCCAGCAGGGCAGTTTCAGTTGACCGGTAATCTTAGCAGTAATATCACTGGTACCGCATTCCCTGCTACTTCAACATGCACGGCTAGTATACCCTACAATTTTGTGGCTGATGCTGCCAGTGATGTAAAAGCAAAAGTGCTGCAGGGTGCCGGCGTTGGCAAATTATAGCTGCCGAAAGGCACCATTGTATCTTTGCGCCCAATGGGTGCACAAATGTTGTAAGCAAAAATGCGGTTAGTCAAACCGTTTTGTGCGCGACTGCATAACAGCAATCGCTTCTTGTTTTGACGCAAAAGTAGCATCAATATTTACCAGATTATCTGCCAGTTTATCGTAGCGCTTGGTCATCAACCAAAAGAATACATGCAGATAGTGTATCCCATTAAATACAATCGCCTTACTGGCTTTCATATCTTTTTGCATGGCCATAAACATGGCTGGATACTCTGTATAGTGAGCCGCCTGCCGGAAGTGATGAAAAGCATGATACCCATCGTTCCAGCACTTATGATTGTAAGGCGTATTAATGCAAATAACGCTATTGGCAAATTCATCATCGGGGTGCACCGGATCTACAAATGCATGTTGTGTCCAGTTGCCCAGCATCATTACAAACCGGGCGAAAACAAAGGGAACAATAAACACCAGTAAGGTTGCTTTAAGATTTACAAAACACATGGCTATGGCAAAGACGTAAAACAAAATTTCGCTCCACGACAGCGGCACATAAAATCTTGGCATTTTTCTTTTGATGAAATACAGCGCTGTGGTTGCCGGTCCTGCCACCATAAAGCGCAGCCAATACTTCAAAAAATCAATAAAGCTATCCCGCTGATAGCGCATTGTACTGCTGGTATCTTCCGGCATATTGCCAACAACGTGGTGCATGCCAATGTGATGGCTATAATAGCCTTCGCCAAGATGGCCAAACAAAGGACAGATAAACCAGTAAATGTATTTCTGCATCCACTGTACCCCCGGCTGCCAAATTTTCCTGTGGCAAATGCAATGCAGAAATAATCCAAAGCTGCCTTTAAAATAAAATTGTGAAACGTAGAAGTAAGGAATCGCTACGGCCCACCACTGCCATCCCTGCAACAAGGGGGTATACAGTAAAATAGCGAAGGGAATTACGGCAAGATGAATCTGTGTCAGCAGCGCTATAAAAGGAAGATCGCGCTTGTCTTTCAGGCGCTTAAGCCACCATCTTTCGTAAGCATTATATTTTGTTGGTTCCTGATATACGGGATCAGTAACAACTACCGGGAATTTAATCATAGTGGGTACTAAAAGCGGTAAGATAGGGACGTATCGTATTCAGCAGCAAAATTACGCTTTAATTGTGCGACTAATCAATCAATACCTTATACAGTTTAGGGTTTCTTACTACACCAATTTCATATTGAGTTACAAATAAGTTGGGTAACACGAAATGCTTTGAAACCTTTCACCGTTGCCGATGTTACATTCGCAAATGGCTTATACAACGCTTGAGTCTTGTCTGCTCGATTTAGAAAAGCATGGGGAACTGATGCGCATTAAAGAAGAGATTGACCCGCATCTTGCCATGGCAGCCGTGCATTTGCGTGTGCATGAAGCGGGCGGTCCGGCCTTGCTGTTCGAACGGGTGAAGGGCTCCCGTTTCCGTGCTGCTTCCAATATTTTTGGTACGCTTTCCCGCAGCAAATTTATTTTCCGCGATACGCTTGCGCAGGTTCAGCAATTGGTGCAGCTTAAAAACGATCCCATTAAAGCCATCAAATCGCCCTTCAGGAATTTTGGTGCTGGTGTTGCTGCACTTAAGGCATTGCCGTTGCAAAACCCATTACACAAACCTGTTTTGGCGCAGGAGATAAACATTAGTGACCTGCCGCTTATTCAGCATTGGCCTATGGATGGCGGCGCATTTGTGACCCTGCCGCAAGTATATACCGAAGATGCCGATCAACCCGGCATTATGAAAGCCAATTTGGGTATGTATCGTATTCAACTTACGGGCAATAACTATTTACAGGATAAGGAAATAGGCTTGCATTATCAATTGCATCGCGGCATTGGCGTGCACCAAACCAAGGCGAATGCCAGAGGCCTTCCGCTAAAAGTGAGTTGCTTTGCAGGCGGTCCGCCAGCGCACACAGTTGCGGCAGTCATGCCTTTGCCTGAAGGCTTAAGCGAAATGACATTTGCCGGCGTATTGGGGGGCAGGCGTTTTCGGTATACCTATCGCGATGGATTTGCTATTAGCACAGATGCTGATTTTGTAATTACCGGCGAAGTATATCCCGGTGAAAACAAACCGGAAGGTCCATTTGGCGACCATTTGGGATACTATAGTCTGCAACATGCTTTCCCGCTTATGCGGGTGCATAAAGTATATGCAAAAAATAATGCCATATGGCCCTTTACCGTCGTGGGACGACCACCACAGGAAGACACAAGTTTCGGACAACTGATTCATGAGATGACCGGGGATGCTGTGCCTGCTGAAATACCCGGTGTAAAGGAGGTTCATGCCGTGGACGCCGCTGGCGTGCACCCGCTGCTACTCGCTATTGGCAGCGAACGCTACACGCCGTACATGCCTGCGAAGCAACCGGCAGAATTGCTGACGATTGCCAACCATATTTTAGGAACCGGGCAGCTTAGTCTTGCCAAGTTCCTTTTCATCACGGCCGACGATACGAATCAGTTGCATGCGCACGATGTGCAGGCCTTTATGCAATATGTGCTTGAGCGCATTGACCTCACCCGGGATGTACATTTTTATACCAATACCACTATTGATACGCTTGATTATAGCGGCACAGGATTAAACAGTGGCAGCAAAGTAGTATTTGCTGCTTACGGTGAGCCCTTGCGCCAATTGGCAACAGAAGTGCCTGCTGCACTGCAAACCCTGCATGGCTTTGGTGGGGCAGGCATTTGTATGCCGGGTGTGGTAGCCCTGCAAGCCAAAGCGTTTTCCAATTATGCAAATGCTGCTAATGAAATAACAAGTCTTAGTGATCAATTGCATGCCGAAGCGGCAAGCCTTGCCCGTCAGGTACCATTTATCATTGTATGCGATGATGCAGCCTTCACATCAGCCAGCCTGCGCAACTATTTGTGGGTGGCATTTACCCGCTGCAATCCCAGCCACGATATGTATGGCGTAGACAGCTTTGTGCACTATAAACATTGGGGTTGTAATGGCCCGCTTATCATTGATGCCCGTGTAAAACCTCACCATGCGCCT
>JAHEMO010000060.1:8647-15362 GCA_024643625.1 Chitinophagaceae bacterium | reverse complement strand
ATGACGGAAAAAGGCCCTGTGCAGGATAGCAGCTTGCTGCTGTCGGGCCATCCGGCAAATATGCCACCCCCGCCGGTTTCAATTACGGAAGCCACAGCGAAAGGACTTGCCGTTACCCAAACCCTTACCAGTTGGGTAGGCCCCTGGGGCGTTAGTTTTGCGGGCAATATCACCAGCGATAGCACTGGTATTGGCATGTGGTCGGAAAAGCAGTTTTCATTGGCCATCAGAGGTGGAAAATTTAAAGGCCTTGAAAATAACCGACCCATTATGCCGCCAATGCCAATTGAGGCTTTTGTGCACTTCACGGATGATGAAGTGAGCGCCATTTTTGCGTATCTCAAAACGGTACCCCCCATTAAAAACGTGGTGCCGGCCTGGCAGCCCCCGGGCAAATAATTTGCGATATTCAACTACTGTTGAAAACAGAAACGGGGGCCAATTACAGCCTCCGTTTCTTTTGGCATTAACTAAGTTTTAAACCGCTTTCACAGGACAAGGCAGTTTCCTGAACTTGGTAGCAAGTTGCAGCCAACTATCTTCGTGATTCTATGAAAAGCAAAAATTTAATCATGATGTTGTGGGGATTGGCAGTTGGTATTCTACCATCCTGCGCCCAACAAGGAAATACATCAACTCAGATAGCCGAGGGAAGCCCCGTAGAAACAGGCAAACCAAATGCAGATTACAAGCCTGCATTTTCGGGCCAAACCCGGATTGGTTCTGTAAAAACTAAGACTCCGATTGCCGTTACCGTTTTGGCCGAGGACCTTGGCCGGCCATGGGCCGTACTTCCCCTACCCGATGGCCGTTTGCTACTCACCTTTAAGGAGGGTAAAATGGAAATAAGGGATCAGGCTGGCAAGTTGCTGAACACTATCGGTAATTTACCTGAAGTGGATAGTCGTGGGCAGGGTGGACTGTTGGATGCTGTACCCGATCCCGAATTCATGCAGAACAGGACGCTGTATTGGGCCTTCTCTGAAAAACGGGGAGAAGGCAATTTAACCAGCATTGCAAAGGGTCAGTTAAGTGCTGATGAGAGCCGTATAGAAAATACAGTTATTATTTTTCGGGCAACGCCCGAGCTAAACAGCACCCTCCATTTCGGCTGCCGTTTGGTTTTTGATAAAGAAGGTTATTTATATGCCTCCGTGGGCGAGCGCTCCAAACTGGAAGGCCGCAAACAGTCGCAATGGCTTAATTCCGGTCTGGGTAAGATATTTCGCCTAACCAAAGAAGGAAAACCTGCGCCGGGCAATCCATTCCTTAATACACCTGATGCTATGCCGGAGATATATAGCTACGGCCATCGCAACCCACAAAGTCTTGATTTTCATCCCGTTACCGGGGAACTGTGGGAAGCAGAATTTGGCCCACGTGGCGGTGATGAACTGAACCTTGTCAAGGCCGGCAAAAATTATGGCTGGCCAACTATTACTTATGGTATTGAATACAGTGGACCCGCTATTGGCGATGCCATTCAGCAAAAGGAAGGTATGGAGCAACCCGTTTATTACTGGGATCCTGTAGTATCGCCGAGCGGCATGGTATTTTATGCCGGTAATGATATCCCAGAATGGCAAAACAACCTATTTATTGCCTGCCTCAGTGGTGTACATATCTGCCGGCTGGTCATAGAAAATGGTAAAGTGACGGGCGAAGAAAAATTGTTGACGGAATACCCCGAACGCTACCGGGACGTAGCGTATGTGGGGGGTAAGTTGTACGCCGTAACCGATTCGGGAAAGTTGATGCTTATTGCCAAAAAATAGCCGAAGCGTCGTTCATTTTGGCAAATTCTGCCGGGAAAAACGTTTATCCACAGCCTTTGGAAAAGAAATAGTCGGCTGCGCAAATGCAGTAATGGCGTAGCCTCGCTCGGCCATTTGCCAAAATCTGTTAAGAAAGGGACATTATTCCAGACCCCTGCCAAAACCGGCCGCCTTCTGAAATAGCCATTCCCCTATTTTTGCGCTCCAATTTTAAAATCGGGTTAACTCTGTTAATATGCAAATGAAAGGTTTGGTAAGGGTGTTTGCCGTGCTGATGATCATCTTCAGCCTTTACCAGTTATCGTTTACTTGGTTTGTAAACGCCCATGAAAAAAAGCAATTAGAAAAGGCTGAGCGCCAGGTGAAATCATACATGCAGGCTCCTGCCGCCAAATATGGTAGCGACAAAGCTTTGCAGGCATTGTACGAAGACACTTTTAATGCGGCCATTGATGAGCGCTACAATCGCTTACTCGATAGCACCGCTAATCAGGATATTACCTGGTGGGGTTTCAACTATCGTGATGCTAAGGACCAGGAAGCCAAGTTAGGCCTCGACCTGCAAGGTGGTATGAATGTTACCCTCGAAGTAGGTTTGGCTGATCTTATGCGTTCGCTAAGTGGTGCCAATAAGGATAAAAACTTTAATGACGCTCTTACCAAAGCCATAGCACAGAAGGCTACTTCAGGCAACGACCTGATTGATCTTTTCTACCAAAACTTCAAGCAAGCTGATCCTAATGCTAAACTTGCACCGTTATTCGTGGCTAAAAGCAATGGTCGTGTAAAGGTAAATGACAGCGATAATGCCGTTTTGGAATACCTGCGTACCGAGGCCGATGGTGCCTTTAACAATACCACCAATATTCTGCGTAACCGTATTGACCGCTTTGGTGTGGCTTCTCCCACCATCAACCCAGATAATACCAAGAAGATTATTACGGTAGAACTTGCCGGCGTTACCGATCAGGAGCGTGTACGCAAGTACCTGCAGAGTTCTGCCAATCTACAGTTTTTCGAATTATACAACATCAACGAGATCGGCGAAAGCCTGATGACCGGCCAAACGGCGCTAACCGCTGTGCTTAAGGGCGATACAGCTGCTATACCTGCTGTAGCGGATACGGCAAAAGCCGATACATCTGCGGCGGCACTTGCACAGGCCAATCCTATCCTGAGCATCATGCAGGTGTTGCAGCCGCAGCAGGATGCTTCGGGACAAACTGCATTTCCAAGCGCCATTGGTGTTACTTCGGTAAACGATACAGCTAAACTCGGCAGCTACCTCCGCAATCCCGCGGTGGCCAGCAAATTCCCGTCCAACCTGAAATTTGCCTTTGGCTACATGGGTGGTACGGATGATAAAACCAGCGGTGTGATGGGTGTGTATGCACTCAAAACAGTAGATGGCCGCAATGCCAAACTTGAAGGTGACCATATAGCCGATGCAGGTCAGGATTTTGATGAGCGCGGACGTGTTGCCATCAAAATGAGTATGGATAATATTGGTACCCGCGTTTGGGCCAAAATGACCGAAGACAATGTGGGCAAGGGCATTGCCATTGTGCTTGATGATTTTGTATACAGTGCACCTAATGTAAACGGTCCTATACCAAACGGTAACTCGCAAATCACCGGAAGCTTTGAAGTAAAGGAAGCGCAGGATATGTCGGACATGCTGAAAAGCGGTAAGCTTCCGGCACCTGCCAAAATAGTACAGGAACAAGTGGTAGGACCAACACTTGGTCAGGAAGCTGTTCGTGGTGGTTCGCTTGCTTTCATCATCAGCTTCATTTTAATATTTGTGCTGATGTTGATGTACTACAACAACAGCGGTTGGATAGCCAACGTGTCGTTGGTACTAAACTTGTTGTTTACCATCTCCATACTGACGGCCATGGGTGCCACATTTACCGCTGCAGGTATTGCCGGTTTGGTACTTACCATTGGTATGGCGGTAGATACCAACGTAATCATATTTGAACGTATAAAGGAAGAATTGAGTTGGGGACGCAGTTATCCGGATGCCGTTCGCAATGGTTATAACCGCTCTTTAGCGCCGGTGCTCGATTCGCATATCACCACTTTCCTTACGGCTGTTATCCTTTACTATTTTGGCTTAGGTCCGGTTAAAGGTTTTGCCTATGTACAGATGTGGGGTATCGCCCTCAACCTGTTTTGCGGTATCCTTATCAGCCGTACACTTACCGATTGGTTTACCAGCAAAAAGCGCCACCTCGAATACTTTACCACTATTGGTAAGAAGATATTTCAGCATGCCAGCTTTAAGTTTATTGAGTTTAGAAAAATAGCCTATCGTATTTCGGTTGTTGTACTGATTTTGGGTATCGCCGCTTTGTTCAATGGCTTTGATCAGGGCGTTGAATTCAAGGGTGGCCGTAGCTATACTATTCGTTTCGACAAGCCGGTATCTTCCACTGAAGTTCGTGACGAACTGAAGAAAGTTTTTGGCGAGTTCCCCATCGTAAAAACAATTGGCGGGGAAAACCAATTGAACATCACAACCAGCTATAAGATTGATGAACTGGGCGAAAATGTTGATCTGGCCGTTCAGGAAACACTGTACAAAGGACTGACTAAGTTTTTGCCACAGGGACTAACCTTCAAAGACTTTGATGCCAACTACAAAATGGGTTCGCAAACGGTATTGCCAACAATATCCGACGACTTGAAGCGTGGTGCCATTATTGCTACCATCGTTGCTATCCTCATGATTGTGTTATACATATTTATCCGTTTCCGCGACTGGCGATATAGCCTTGGTACCATTGTGGCTTTGCTGCACGACGTGCTTGTAACGCTGGCGGTGTTTAGCTTCCTGCGGCATATTGTACCATTTGCATTAGAGATAGATCAGCACTTTATTGCGGCCATTCTTACGGTAATTGGTTTTAGCATGAACGATACCATCATTGTATTTGACCGTATTCGTGAAAACAGCCATTTAATGGCGCGTTCCGATAAAGCCACCATCATCAATAAGAGTATTAACGATACCCTGAGTCGTACCATTATGACTTCGTTTACCGTATTTCTGGTGGTACTGATATTGTTTATTGTGGGTGGCGAAGTAACGCGTGGATTCGCTTTTGCCTTGCTTATTGGTATTGCCACAGGTACGTATAGCTCCATATTCGTGGCTGCTCCTATCCTGGTAGATTTTGCCAAAGACAGACCACTTGGCGATTCGCAGGAAGCAGCGCCCGTTAAACCAAAAAAACCGGTTGTAGCCTGATATCATCAGGTCTGCAGCTTATATAAATAAACCCATCCGCAATATGTGGATGGGTTTATTATTTACAGCAGTCGAAGCAGTTTCTTAGCTCTTTATTACTACCATGCGGTAATCCATTTTTACTTTGCCTTTGGATATATCGTCCAGCTTATTTTTCATAATACGACGCTTCAGGGGGCTTAGATAGTCAATAAACAACTTGCCTTCCAGATGATCGTACTCGTGTTGCATGACTCTTGCAGTAATGCCATCAAAGTTTTGTTCATGTGCAGTAAAGTTTTCGTCCAGCCATGAAATGGTTATTTGCTCCGGGCGCATTACATCCTCCCTTATTTTGGGAATACTCAAACAACCTTCGTTATAAGGCCATTCATCGCCGGCATGCCCTTTGATGATGGGATTTATGAATACTCCCTTAAAGCCATTATCATTAGGGTATTCTTTCTTCTCATCGGGCGATAATGATTCTATAATCTGAAGACTATCCATGACAAATAACCGTATGGGCCGGTTTATTTGCGGCGCTGCTAAACCCACGCCATTGCTGCCATACATGGTTTCCCACATATTGCTAATGAGCATATCAAGGTCAGGATAATTTACGTCAATTTGCCCTGCCTTATCCCGTAAAATTTTGGCACCGTATGCTACTATTGGTAAAATCATTTGTTCCGGATAAAAATCAATGTGATTCGCTTTTAAAATCGTGCGAACTTAAGATGAAAAAAATAAATAGGAATTGCCCGTGATATAGTTATAGGTGGTGACAGCGTTGTACATTATGATTGCCTTTGCATAAATTCCTGCAACATTAATACCGCCGCGGTTTCATCAAGCATGCCTTTTTCCTGTCTCTTTTTCTTCTTCATGCCCATTTCTACCAGTGCTTTGGCCGCCATTTTGCTGGTATAGCTTTCATCTACAGTTTCAAATGCTATTGCGGGTAAATCTTTTTTTAGCAAGCGAAGAATATCTCTCACCGGCTTTGTATTGTTGGTATCGCTACCATCAAGATTAAGCGGCATACCAATTATTATTTTTTCAACTGGTTCTTCCTTGGTATAGTTTTTTAGATAGTTCCGCAGCAAGGCAGAGTCTACCGTAGCTAATCCGGTGGCAATAATTTGCAGGGGATCGCTAACGGCAATTCCCGTGCGTTTTTTGCCGTAATCCAATGCCATTAACCTTGCCATGGCGTAAAAATGGGTTGCAAAAACAAATCGGCAATCACAAAAACGGCAAATACCACACTGGCTATGCCATTGGCTGTCATAAATGCCAGATTTACCCTGCGCAAATCATTCGGCTTTACGATGCTGTGTTGATAAAGAAGCATCGCGGCAAATACAGCTGCACCAATCCAATACATCCAACCAAACTGCCCCAACAGGCCTGCGGCAATTACACAGGCAGCCGAAAGTGTATGTAGCAACGACGATACCTGCAACGCCTTTTTTGTGCCCAACCAGGCAGGTATGCTGCGCAGGTTATGCTGCTTGTCAAAGCCTTCGTCCTGCAGTGCAAAAATGATATCGAAGCCACTAACCCAACATAATACTGTGATGGAAAACAAAACCGGAAGCCAATTAAACTTACCGGTAACAGCCAGATAAGCACCAATTGGTGCAAGGCTTAGCCCAAGCCCAAGCACAAGGTGACAGAGTGCCGTAAACCGCTTGGTGTA
>JAHEMO010000060.1:6752-8547 GCA_024643625.1 Chitinophagaceae bacterium | reverse complement strand
GGCATGGGTACATAGGCGGGAAAAGGTGGAGCCCATGGGCCGTAGCTTGCGCCGCTGAGTACGCCACTTAGGATATCTACAATACTCCCCATAGCATAACCTTTATGGCTACCATGTTCCCTGTCGCTACCCAACGGCAACAGCAGCCCACCTTTCTTCAAAATATTGGCATCGTTAGTGGGGGCACCGTCATTATCTATCACCCACCCATCAGGTGTATCGGCTTGTTTGCGCTGCAAAATTTCAAGTTTGCCATTAGCGGCTGTGGTGGTGGCAAAATCAGCCACAAATGGTGGCTCGGTCATTGCGGGCATACATACACACACCGGGTTGGTGCCAAGCATACGTTCTTTACCAAAAGTAGGTGCTACCAATGCTGATGCATTGGTCATGGCCCAACCTATCATCTCGTGGTCTAAAGCCATCATGGCGTGATAAGCTGCAATGCCAAAATGGTTACTTTTCTTTACGCTCACCCATCCGCTCCCCACCTTTTCCGCTTTATTTATAGCTATTTGCATGGCCTTGGGTGCTACCACCAGGCCAAGCCCGTTATCTCCATCAACAGTGGCGGTGGAAGGCGTTTCATGCACCACCCTTACCTGAGGCATTGGATTAATGCGACCAGCTTCAAACAGTCGCCAATAACCGCTGAGCCTTGCAATACCGTGGCTGTCCACACCTCGCAGGTCGGCACTTAAGAGCACGGCAGTAGCCATGGTGGCGTCATCTTCACTACAGCCCATAACGATAAAGACATCGTAGGCAAAACGTGATAGTTCCTCTTGTGTAAAAATTTGCTGCATGGCTTGCAAAATAAGGGCTAAGCTACTGCCAACCCCTACGGCAGATTGCATTGTGCAAACAATTATTATACCGTGGAGTCGTCTTCATCTTCTGCGTCGGAAAGGTATTGTTTCAGGGCAGCAAAACTCAACTTTCGTTCGCCAATCTGTTGTCGCCACATGGCGGAATACAATCCCCCAATTTGCAGTAGTTCATCGTGCGTACCCTGCTCAATAATCTTTCCTTTTTCTAATACATAAATTGGGTTGGCATGCATGATGGTGGATAGCCGGTGAGCTATTAATATAGTGAGTTGCTGCTGCTGTGTGGATATAGTACGAATGGTTTCGGACACTTGTTCTTCGGTTATGGAATCAAGAGCAGAAGTGGCCTCGTCAAAAATCAAAATACGCGGATTGCGTAACAATGCCCTTGCGATAGAAAGCCTTTGCCTTTCGCCGCCAGAAAGCTTTTTACCGCCCTCACCCAATAAGGTATCAAGGCCATTGGTGCTGCGTTGTATAATGGTTGATGCCGAAGCTTTTTCCAATGCATCCACCATTTCCGCTTCGGTAGCAGTTGGCTTAACAAAAAGCAGATTGTCCCTAATGGTGCCGGAAAACAATTGCGTTTCCTGGGTCACAAAACCCATTTGCCTTCGCATACGATTGTATCGTATATCTTTTGATGAAATATTGTCGTAGAAAATCTCGCCACTAACAGGTTCATACAATCCTACCAGCAATTTCACCAGTGTTGATTTGCCGGATCCTGAAGGGCCTACAAACGCAATGGTATCGCCTACCCCCGCTTCAAATGAAATATGATCTATTGCCAAACCAGGGACCCGCTTATGGCCAAAACAAACGTCCTTAAAGGCCAGTTTTTCAAATGTTCCAATCTCAACCGGATCTTCAGGACGGTATTCGGTTTCCTTGGCCATCAGTTCATCGTACACTTGCAGAGAGGCTTCTGCTTCCCTGTAGCTCACAATAATATTACCCAGATC
>JAHEMO010000060.1:0-6652 GCA_024643625.1 Chitinophagaceae bacterium | reverse complement strand
GATAGTATTTCACCGCTTGTCTGGTCTTCAAACTCGTGATAAGGAAGGCGAAGTGTTTGGCGCAATCCATCATTAAATATTTGCATGCCAAATTGCTGCACTACCATTCTCACCAAATAGTCTTTAAAGGACAACAGAAGTTTGGCAAGCAACGCCAAACCAATAGCAACCAACAGCCAGAAAACGGCGCCATTAACTAGTTCAGGCTCTGTTTTACTGCTAGGATTAAGGGCGTACTCATCAATTATTCTGCCGAATATAATTGGGTCATACAGACTCAAAATTTGAGCTAGTCCCGATAAAAAAAGTGAAAGTATTATCCACCATCGGTATGGTTTGAGAAAACGGGCAATTATTTGCATGCCGTACTTGTTTTTTGTAAAACTCAGCGCATGAAGTTACGAGCATACGAGGCTAAACAATTTATGCTGGAATACTAACGACAACTGCAGCTAACTAAAGCCAACCTAACCTACTGACCGAATATCGTGACATCCTATTTAAAAGCCGGAGGTAAGGCGAAGTGAAAAGGCAGGAAGGATGCGGCGGATATTGATGGTTTGCCTGCAGCTTATATATTTCAAGCCGCACCAACTAGTCGCCAACATACTATCACCAGTTATTGCCCGTGAGCGAAAGGCCAATAACGTTTTGCGGCTTATAAATAATCAGGGCTTCTTTACCGGCTAATGGAGTAGCCTTATTGCCGCTGATAGTAGTGTTGTACAATGGTTTTTCACCACCAATAAAGAAGGATGATAAATAATCTTTTTGGCCATCCTGCGAAGTGATACAATTAATGACGCTATTGTCTCGCATAGGATTGGGACTGCCATAATCATACACCAGAAATCCAGCGCCGGTATTGCCCTCGCTTGTACAATTAATGATGGTGCAATTGCTGCTGCCGCCATCAATATCAAATCCACCGCCATCGTGCAGGCCTGTGCTTATATTTTTCTTACTGATGCCGTTCTGTATGGTAATGTTTCGGCTATCGTAGCACCACTGACCAATATTGCCTTCGCCGTTAGGATAGCCGTTTTCGTTGGTGGTGCAGCCGGAAATTAGGCCGCCATCAACACCTCCCAACACAATGCCGTGACCTGTATGCGGGCGCTGTCCGGCATTACCTGTGGTTCCTGTAACAATACAGTTGATGATTTGAATATTGCGCTTGGAAATACTGGGATAATCCGTATACCTGGTCGCTATACCGGCAAAGCCTGCACCTTTTATGGTTACATTTTCTATAGTGATATTACTGCCGGCAATTACAATACCTGTGTCGCCACCTTGTACGGTTACATTCCGCAGGCTTTGGTTATCTGTAAGTACAATGCCCCCTTGCAATGGCGGTTGAATTGGCGGTTCGGTGCTTTCTTTTTTGCATCCGAATAACAGGAGCACCCACAATAATCTCTTCATTGCCGAAACACTTCGCTGATGATTGATACATGTTATTGCCGAAGGCCGGTAACCGACGTCCCCGACAATAAACCTATTAATTATAAGAAAAATGACGGTCTAAACCGTCATATCATATTAAATATAAAAGGAATCAAAACTAGTCCAGCAAAATGATTTTTGAACCACCGGTCTCACCATTCAGTTCTACCAGTTCAATATCGAAAATCAATTCCTTTCCAGCCAGAGAATGGTTGGCATCCAGTATAACCACGTCTTCTCCAAGTTCATGAACTTTTACGGGCACAGGGCGCCCCATTTGGTCGCGTAGCATCAGCTCCATGCCTTTTTCCAGCTCCATGTCTTCGGGAATATTGCTCTTGGGGAATTCAATTACATTGTCTTCGCTCCACTCGCCGTATGCATCTTCGGGAGCTATGTTTATGGTTTTTTTGTCGCCAATGGCCATGCCTTCCACACCGGCATCAAAACCTTTAATCATTTGGCCTGCACCCACGGTGAAGCCTAAAGGTTCGCGACCAACAGATGAGTCAAACTGTTCGCCTGTAGTGAGGGTGCCTGTGTAGTGTACTTTAACGCTATCGCCCGTTTTCACCGTTGCCATAATAATCTTTTTTATTTTGGGCGCAATGTAGGAGGAACGGGTGGGTATTACAAACCGATTAGTGCATATTGCATGCATGAAGTGTATGATGTCCCTCATTTTAACGATTGCCTTTGCCGGGCTTACTGCCTGTATTGCCCAATCGCCCCAGGAGTCCGGTAAAAGTATTCTTACCGGTGCCGACCGAACTTCAGTTTATGCTCCCATGCTTAAGGGGAAACGAGTGGGAATTTTTGCCAATCAAACCACTATTATGACGCAAACGGGTGTGCATGTAGTAGATGCACTGCTGGCTGAGGGTATAAAAGTGGTTAAGATTTTTGCCCCCGAGCACGGTTTCAGAGGCACGGCAGATGCGGGTGAAAAAATCACCAATTCCGTGGATGAAAAAACCGGAGTGCCTATTGTTTCACTCTACGGTAGTAAACGGGCACCCGATGTTGCCGATTTGCAGGATATTGATGTTTTGATATTTGATGTGCAGGATGTAGGCACGCGTTTTTACACGTACATATCATCATTGGAGTATGTAATGAATGCCTGCATTGAAAATGCAAAGCCACTCTTAATTTTAGACAGACCCAACCCCAATGGCTTCTATGTGGACGGCCCGATATTGGACAAAGCCTATCAAACTTTTGTTGGCCGTCAAGCCATTCCCGTTGTACACGGCCTCACCATTGGCGAATACGCGCAAATGCTTGTAGGCGAGCGGTGGCTTAGCGACAAAGCCAATCGAAATATGGATTTTTTTAAAAAGGCAAAGCCGACAGCAGATACCCCCTTTCATATGCTTGTAATAAAATGTGCAGGCTATACACATAAAAGCTACTACGCCTTGCCGGTTAAGCCAAGTCCCAATCTGCCTGATATGCAGAGCATTTTATTATATCCGAGTACCTGCTATTTTGAGGGTACAAGTTTCAGCCTTGGCCGAGGCACCGACAGGCCTTTTCAATTGGTTGGGCATCCGGAGTTGCCAAAAGATATGTTCAGCTTTACACCGCAAAGTGTACCCGGAGCGACTGATCCGCCATTGCTTGGCAAAACCTGCTATGGCTGGAATTTAAGCAAAGAACCTATTGATATTAAGAAGAAAAACTGGCAGCGCATTCAGTTGCAATATTTGATTGATGCCTATGCAGCCCTGCCCGATAAGGACAGGTTTTTCCTGCGCCCATCCAAAGGCAATCCGGCACGAACGGATTATTTTTTTAATAAGCTTGCCGGCAACGATGAGCTAATGGTGCAAATAATGAATGGTGTGCCAGAACAAGAAATTAGAGAGAGTTGGCAGCCGGGGCTGAAAACCTACAAAGCCATGCGCAAAAAGTATTTATTGTATCCCGATTTTGAATAAGCTCATTTACGATGCGCATAGTATTTTTTGGAACGCCTGATTTTGCTGTAGCCACCTTGCAGGCTATACATGAAGCAGGGTATGATATTGCAGGAGTAGTTACAGCCCCGGATAGACCTGCCGGTCGGGGCATGCAACCCAAAATGAGTGCGGTGAAACAATATGCAGTATCGCACCATCTTAATTTGGCTCAGCCTGAAAAACTTAAGCATCCTGATTTTTTAGCATGGTTAAGTGCCTGCAGGGCAGACTTGCAGGTGGTAGTAGCCTTCAGAATGTTGCCCGAAGTGGTATGGAATATGCCGCCTATGGGTACTTATAATGTTCACGCATCACTATTGCCGCAGTATCGGGGGGCGGCTCCTATTAATTGGGCCATCATGAATGGCGAAAAGGAAACCGGCGTTACCATCTTCCAACTACGGCAGGAAATAGATACGGGGCCTGTTTTGGCAAAAAAAGCGATAGCCATAGAGCCGGAAGACGATGCAGGAACGCTGCACGATAAGCTAATGCAACTTGGTGCCAAAGCCATGGTAGACGTACTAACGCAACTGGACAATGGAGAGGCAATGCCAATAGCGCAGGATACCATGTTGGAGCAAAGCACCGAACTTAAAACCGCTCCTAAAATTTTTACAGACACCTGCCGGATAAATTTTGCTCGCCCTGCTTCAGCCGTTCTCAATCAAATTCGAGGGCTTGCACCCTACCCCGGCGCATTTACCCATTTGCAGGATAAGGTATTGAAAATCTATCAGGCCAATATGGGCGAGAGGCATCAAAATCAAGTGCCTGGAACGATGGAAAGCGATGGAAAAAAAACGCTGAGAATTGCTGCACAGGATGCATGGATCAGTGTACACGAATTACAGCTTCAGGGAAAAAAGAAAATGGCTGTGGAAGATTTTCTTCGTGGCTTTCGGATGTAGTTGTTTAGAAGCTCACCAAAACGCGGATATCATCCTCTTCACCCCAAATATCAAGCGCGGCGCGGCCTGCATCGTTTAATCGAATCAGCAATTGCTTATCGTCGCTAAGGCCTGGCATTTTGCTTATTACTTTGGCATATACATAGCGGCCGTTGCCTTCGTGTACAATTTTAACTACTGTTCCTACAGCCAAATCATTACTGAGCGCATAATATTTCCGGTCGTACCAGCCGCCAAGTGTTTTGAATAATCCCAGCCGGCCTTCTTTGCGGTATTTATTTTTTTCTGTAAACTCAATTTCATAATAACCCGCGCCTACGGGAACGGGCAGTCCACCTATTGAGTCGGGTTCGGCTCTGACAACCGCTTCGGTTTTTGCAATTGAAATACTGCCAATAACCCCCTGCGGTACAGATTCAACTTTTGCTGCTTCAGTGGTAAGGATGCTCTTTTTTACATAGCCCAGCAGTACGTATTTTCCCGCAGGTATCTGACTTCCTTTAGCATTATTGGCTGTAGTGAGATACTGCACATCGATATGAAATTTCTCTGCAAGAGATGCCAGGGTTTCAATTTTTTCCGTGCGGTACCAAATCTTGTTATCACCTTCATTGGCTATGACTTCCTGAAATGGAAGCAAATAATTTGCGCCGGATTTCTTAGCCTCTTTTGCTATTCGCAAATCCATGCCATAGTCATCTATTATTGTTTTTAATGATTTGCCCTGCGGCACTTCAATCGTTACAAAGGCCTGATTATTCGCTGTCAAAACAGCAACAAGATCCTGTGCAAAAACAGTTGAACAGAAGGCAAGCAATAAAACGATCAGCATTCCTTTCATAACACCACATTTCCGGTTTCACACATGCAAGCAAATATGGAACCGATTAAGACTTAGAAACAGTTAAAAGTCCGGGTGTCAGGACAATTTACGCAGGCGCCATTCTTTGGGTAACAGATTATTGATTCTGGTGCCAATATTTTTCCCCCAACCTAAAGGAAGACCGCCATAGCTGCAACAAATAAATCCTTTGCTGACGTTGTCGACTGTTAAGGTTTGTCCTTGTAAATATTGAAGTGCATCTCGCAGCGATAGTTCAACCCTCGCAACCCCGGGCTGCAATAGCTGGCTGAGCGCTAATTCGTGGTGTGGTTGCCATTTGCCTGAAGCACCTTCCCGGCTTCCAACAAGTACGCCTGCCTTTTTAATGTTAAGCAATGGCCTGAGCATATCAACAGCCCTTGCAGAGTGAAATGGCATAAACCACCATTTGTCATTATGTGTAAACCATTCACCCTCCTCTTCATCCCTTATTAATTGTTGGGCTTCTGCAGGTTGCTTTGGCTGCCTGTTAGTTGGCAATTGCCTGTAATAGCTTCCACTTTGCGGCGCCTCTGACATATCGTTTGTTTTGCGAAAGACCGCCATAAAAAAACCTTCACCATCCAATTTGTGCGGGAAGGCACGGTAACCTGTGCCGTTATTGTTTTGACTATTACCTATCCAGCCCCATTCCTCCGGAACTTCTAACGGCAAGGCTTCCAAGGGGAAGGCTGATGTAAGCCAATCTACAATAGCTTCATCTTCTGCAACAGAAAACGAACAGGTGGCGTAAATAAGAATTCCCTGCTTTTTAAGTGCCGGTAAAGCATCTGCCAAAATTCTTTTTTGCCTGAGGGCACAGGTTTGCACAGCATCTTCGCTCCAGTGTTTGATGGCTTCGGGTTCGCGCCTGAATAGGCCGCTACCACTGCAGGGGGCATCAATCAGCATTATATCAAAACATTCATTAAGCTGACCAATTTGTCGCGGATCATTGTTGGTGACTATACTATTGGCATTACCCCATCGTGTAATATTTTCCAACAAAACAGGCAGGCGGTTTTTTATTACCTCATTGGATACCAACACATCGTTCTCTTGCAGGAGTGACAGCAAATGCGTGCTTTTGCCACCCGGAGCGGCACATAAATCAAGTATTAGTTTTTTATCTGTGCTTTGGCAATATTGTTTCCAAACTGCCTCAATAATCATGCTGGAGGCTTCCTGCACATAATAACTACCGGCATGCCAAAAAGGATCCATTGCAAAGGCAGGCCTCTCCTGCAAATAGTAGCCTTTGCTACACCAGGGAACCTGTCTGGTTATTAAACTTTCTATTGCCGCATTGTGAGATGGCTTGTGTGGATTATACCGAATAGATACCGGCGGACGCTGCTGATCGTGCGCCTGCAAAAAGGCTTCGGCATCAAATCCGGGATGCATACACAATTCTTGCAGCAATGCGGCAGGTATTGCCATGCTAAATGTTCTTTATTTCCGCGATC
>JAHEMO010000295.1 GCA_024643625.1 Chitinophagaceae bacterium | reverse complement strand
TATCCAGCCATCAAAGGAGTAAAAATTTACAAAGCGGGCTTGTGGCAGTATGCCTGCATGATGCAACAGTTGCCCCAGCGGTACACCCGTCCATTCCCCAATAGCGGTCCAACCCTCTTCGCAGGTATGTCGTGTAATTTGCGTACGCCTGGGCAAGGCTTGCAATTGCGGCAAGCTGTATGCACCGGGCCTTGCTACCAAACCGCTTATGCCCAATTTCCATTGGCTAAAACCGGCCGATTTCAGGATGGCGTATTCTTTATTAAAACCATTACCGCCATCCAGTGCAGGATTGGTAGTACCGGTAGCAGGAAACGACGAGATATCACTGCGCTGATATTCTTTGGCCAATGCACGATGCGATAACAATGCCCGCTGTGCATTGTAGGTAAATGCGTCGCCCATGCGCAGGATATGGCCATAGGTAGGCGGGCCGGGCCTTGTGCAGCCGGGCAATAGTAAGGCTCCCATTCCGGCAAGCCCGGTAATAATAGCCCGCCGCCTTGTTACAATATGCCGTTGTGGTTTCATGATGGTGCCAATAGGTGATGCAATAATTTATGATTCAATAGTCATGCGCAAGAGCTGCCGTTTAAACCCTGTTCGTATCAGCATAACAATATGCACCAACAGAAAAAGCGTGAGCAATACTGCCGAAAAAAAATGAAGGGTGCGTGCCGATTGTGCCCCGGCAAAAAGCCAGAGCAACCAGGGATGCGATGCCGTTACCGCAGGCGACATAGTAAGCCCGGTAAGTACCATGGTAGGCGCCACCATAAACAACACAACCAGGTAGCTGATGCGCTGCAATATGCCATACTCGCCTTTGTATGCCGCTGCCACTTCTTTTTTAAAATGATCCACAATATCCTGCCACAAGGCAGGCCAGCCGCGCATGCCGGCAGCGGGCCACAACTTGCGCCGGATATGGCCGCTGAACAATGCAAGTACGGCATAGATGAAGCCGGTAAATAAAAGGATCCATGCCGACAAAAAATGCAGGCTTCGGCCCCAGCCGTTTTGGTTAAAAATATCGTAGCTGCGGCTGGCACTCACAGGCCCGTTGGCATCATCAAAAAATGCCTGCCTGCCTTCCCAGCCACCATGCTGATAGTTGCGGCTAACGGGCAATTCAAACAATGCCGGGGTAAGATCATTCCCCGCTTCGCCCCAATAAAACCGCGGATGTACCATCACCATTTCGGCACCCGAAAACAGCAGCAGCAAAAAACTGAGGGTGCCAACCCAATGGGTAAGCTTCACCCATCGGGGATGCGACCATGTGGTAACCAAACGCGATGATGCCATACGAAAAAAAAAGTGATTGGCTAAAAGTACATTTTACTGTGTAGAAACTGATGCGCAGAAATAAACCCGTTTTATTAAGATGCTTCATTGCAGGGCATGGCATGCACATGGCGGCATCACCCTATTGCACAAAAGACTGCATTAGTATTTGCAAAACATATTATTTACCTTAACGATGACACTATTACAGTGCATCCCCTTGCGCACACCGCAAACCCCATGCCACAGGCCTGATGGCCTTGCATTTATTATTTATCCTTGAAAAAGAAACACATGACAAACCTTGAATTGGCCCAACAGGCCTACGCCAACTTTGCAGCGGGCAATATTCCTGCCGTGCTGGAATCGTATGATGACAATATTTCGTGGCGCGAATGCGCCGGCATGCCTATGGGCAATGGCGGCAATCCTATTCACGGAAAAGATGCCGTATTGCAACAGATTTTTATGCCGATACCGCAGCACTTCGAAAACTTTGGTATCAAAGTAGATGAGCTGATTGATTTTGGAAACCATGTATTGATGGTGGGACATTACCACGGCAAAAGCCTGGCCACCGGCAAAGCTATAAACGCTGCAACAATGCATTTTATAACCATACACAATGGTAAGGTAACACGCTTTGTACAAGTCGCCGATACCGCTATGCTGTAGGTTGTAACAACGCATAATTTTCAATTGCTACCTGTCATATGCTTCGCCCAAAATAACCGATGCTACATGGCATGGTTATGCCTCCATTACAGGCAATGCCTGGTAATATTCCGTCACAGCAACAGCACAATCCGTCACAAAGGTTTCCGATTGCAACTGCTTCAGGCAAAATTTACGAAAAGCACAAACGCTGTGGCAATTCTCGACCTGGATAAAATCATTTTTAGGAAAGACGGCACGGGTATCACCTGTGCCAACTGCGGAGGTGATTTATCCAAAATCGATAAGAAATCAATGCTGCAGTGGCTCATCATCATTTTTTCATTGGGTACCCAAAAAACGGGGCATTGCCAATGCGGGCAATGTGGCAGGAAATACACGGTGGTGTAAGTCCTGCCACATTGTATACCAGAAGATGTTGCACATTCATTACATCATCATAAGCACTGCTTCAAATCCATTTCAAATGACCGGTGTAAGGTGACACTGTTATGATGATATTACGCCAATGAATTAAATTATTCTAATCGCAACAACTTATCGCATTATCATTTTCAGCACCTCATTATTAGCCAACCGGATAAAGTACAAACCGCCAAGCCTTGCGCTCAAGTCAATAACCCGGTTGGTCATTGTTATTCTCACGCGTTGCAGGATGTTGCCCCTGTTGTCTATTAGCCATGCATCGGTTCCCAAAAGCGCAGGATCGAGAGTTACTAGTGTGGCTTTGTTGCTGGTGATGCTGGGATACACCATAGCCGGCTGATGAGTGGGTAGCGTGTTATTTAGAATGACAACTGTTGAATACCGGAAAAGGCTGCGGTTAATGCTATTTTGCATTGCCCATTTCTCTGTTTTTGCCGACGGCAATGGCAGCACGCAAAAAATAAGCCTCCATAAATAACCATTAATTATAAAGCCACTTTGCCGGCAGCAATATTCATTTTTGCCTGCCCACAAACTGCATTAAATCATCACGCATATAGGTGCTGGAAAAAGTAGCCGCTACTACAAAATAGGAGCCCTTATCGTAACAGAAGGGATAGGCGAGTTTGGCAAAATCCAAACGAATATAATCAGAGCTATAGGCTTCGCAGAGAGTGGCAATCTGCCTTGCGGTAAAAAGGTTTTTGTTTAAATATTTCGGGGCAATTTCCAGCCTTCTGTAGTCGCTCGATTCGCGGGCCAAAATGTTTTTAAGGAAGGTAAAATTTTCATCGCTCATTACGGTTGCAGTACCGGCCATACCTGCGTTGCCAAAATCGGTGCCGGACCCGGGATTAAACCACTGATTTGCCCAATCATCTTTTCCCAGTTCGCCTTCGTTCCACACTACTTTTCCATAACGCAGCACTACTAATTCCAAATGCTTGCCTGCCGACAAGGTAAGATCGCCTTCGTACACTTTTTTATACACAAACCCCGCTGCTCCTTCGTATTGGGCCTGATAGATGACGATAGGATAGGTGCCAACCTGAATATTTTGAAAGGTCACAAATTTATCGAACAGGCTATAGTTCTTCCCGTTCAACGTAATTTTTAAATTGATACTGCCGGTAGTGCCAATGGTAAAAAAGGCGCCATTTTGCGCCGCCACTAAAACTGATAACAGGCAAAACAGGGTAATACTGAGGATGGACTTCATAACGCAAAATTTGCGGCAAAGTAAGCCCACAAAAGATGGCGGCAAATACCCAATGTACGGTAGCCGGTCTCGTACAAATTGCAGGTAACCGGCTTATGGTTTACTATCCAACAACGAATATTTGATGTGTTGCCGCCATCATTGTACTACCCCGCCACCAAAGCCTCCCGCAGCGCAGGCGCAATCTCTTTGCCGTATATTTCAATAGAGCGCATCAGGTCTGCATGCGGCGGTCCGCCCACATCCATATGCGCAGTGAAGCGGGTGAGGCCAAACATGCGTTGCAATTGCAGTATGCGGTCAATGGCTTGCGCAGCATTACCTACAATCAGGTGGCCATGGCCGCTGCGGCCGGCATCATATTGGCTGCGGCGGTAGGGTGGCCATCCGCGGTCGCGGCCCACGCGGTCCATTTGCGCGGCATAATGCGGATAGTAGGCGT
>JAHEMO010000059.1 GCA_024643625.1 Chitinophagaceae bacterium | reverse complement strand
ATCCTGCTTCAGCATACGCTCGTAGGCCTCGTTAATATAATTTGCCGGTATGATTTCCACATCGCTTACAATATTTTTTTCGGCGCAGTAGTCCAGCATGTCCTGGGTTTCCACTGTGCCGCCAATCATGCTGCCGGTAATACTCCGGCGGTTTTTTATCAGCAGAAAGGGATCAACATTTGGATCTTCCGCCGGCAGGCCCACTACCAGAAGTTTGCCGTTCAGACGGAGTAATTTGAGATATGGAGAATAGTTGTGGTTAGCACTTACACAGTCGAGCAATACGTCAAAATAATTTGCATAGGCTTTCATTTGTCGGCTATCCGTACTCAATACAAAATTATGTGCACCGAGCCGTGCTGCGTCGGCTTGTTTGTTGGCACTGGTGCTAATGAGTGAAACTTCGGCACCAAAACTTGCTGCAAATTTTACACCCATATGGCCAAGGCCGCCAAGCCCAATTACACCAACCCGCATACCGCTGGTAACGCCTGCAAATTTCAGTGGCGAATAAGTGGTGATACCCGCACACAAAAGGGGTGCTGCCCCGGCCATGTCCAATGTTGCTGCTACATGATACACCCAACGTTCATCGGTAACGATGTCAGAACTATAGCCGCCCTGCGCAAGGGAAACACCATCGCGTTCGTAAGTATTATAGGTGCCCGTCATGCCTTCGTCGCAGTATTGTTCCATATACGATTGGCAACTGGCACAGGTTCGGCAGCTATCTATCATTACTCCTACGGCAGCGGTATCGCCGGTCTTAAATTTTGTAACTGCAGCACCTACCGCTACCACTTTGCCAATTATTTCATGGCCGGGCACCATGGGATATTTGGCCCCACCCCATTCGTCGCGTGCCTGATGTAAATCGCTGTGGCAAATACCGCAATAGTAAATGTCTATATGTACATCATGCGGGCGCAGGTTGCGACGGTCAAATTGAAAAGGTACCAATGGACTTACCGCATCTAAAGCGGCGTATGCTTTTGCTTGAATCATTTGCTACGTAATTTTTTAAATTTCTATACATACCACTGTAGCAGCAGTACACCTAATAAACCCACAATAGAGATAATTGTTTCCATAACCGTCCACGAAAGAAAAGTTTGCTTAAGCGTAAGGTTGAAAAATTCCTTGTACATCCAGAAGCCGCTATCATTTACATGCGATCCAAATACACTTCCTGCACCCACAGCAAGCACCATTAATTCCGGAGAGACGCCCGATGTGGCCAGGAGCGGCGATACGACACCCGCAGCGGTAATACCCGCCACCGTTGCAGAGCCAATCATAACGCGCAGCAAAGCGGTAACCACCCATGCAAACAACAGTGGGGGCATATGCAGTTTGCCACTGAAAGATGAAATATAATCGGCAGTGCCGCTGTCTATCAACACCTGCTTAAATACACCACCTGAGGTGATAATGAGGAGAATAACCGCAATACCCGATATAGAATTATGCATCCAGCCGGTAAGTTCCTCAACCGGTATTTTTTTGCGTACACCAAACTGAAACAAAGCAAGCAGCACGCTAATGAGTAAGGCGATAGTGGTGTCGCCGGTAAATAGCAAAACTGTTTTAAGCCAGCCTTCCGGCAGAAAGCCTGACGCCGCTACCGACAACGCAATTAATATCACGGGTAGCAATGCAATTAAAAAACTAGGAAATGCTGCGGGTAAATCGGCAGGATCTTTAAGCTTGCCTGCGCCAAATAAATTTAATCCCTGCGATTGGATATGCTTCAAACGCTTGCCCAGTAAGGGTCCTGCGATAATTACTGCAGGTATGGCTATTACAAATCCGTATAGCAAAGTTTTGCCCATGTCGGCCCCCAATACATTTACCAAAACAACCGGACCGGGATGTGGAGGCAAAAAGCAATGTGTGGTGCTAAGCGATGCTGCCATGGGAATAGCGATATACAGCAGCGGCAAACCCGTTTTGCGTACCAGCATAAAAACCAGTGGCACCAGAATTATAAATCCGGCATTATAATATAGTGGAATGCCAATCAACAAACCGGTTAGCATGACGGCCCATTGAATATTGCGCAGGCCGAAACTGTCAATTAATGTGATAGCTATTTTTTCGGCAGCGCCGGCTTCTTCTAAAATTTTGCCCAGTATGGCGCCAAGGCAAATAATAAGGGCAAGACCGCCCATAGTGCTGCCCACACCTTTCTCTACAGATTGTACCAACTGCGAAGGATTAAGTCCCAGCAACAAGCCTGCTATTAGCGCCACTATAAGCAGCGATAAAAAAGGACTCCATTTTTTTGTGGTTAGTACAATTTGCAGTGTAATGGCCAGCAGTATGGTGAAAATAATCATGCGTTGTATGCTACAGTATTACTAAGCGTACCAATACCATCAATGCTGATGTGTATGGTATCACCTGAGTATAGGGTAAAATTGGATGGAGGAACAATGCCTGTACCTGTCATGATGAGGCAGCCGTTAGGGAAACTGCATTCGCGAAACACAAAGCCAGCCAGTTCCTCCGGTTTTCTGCGCATTTGAGATATGGCTACTTCACCTTTAAACACTGACACACCATTGCGTTCAATGCGCATACGAATTTTTGTATCGGATGGTAATTGTCCGTTGGGTGTAACCAATATACAGGGCCCTACTGAAGCACATCCGTCGTATGTTTTTGCTTGGGGTAAATAAAGCGGGTTCTCACCTTCAATACTGCGGCTGCTCATATCATTGCCAATGGTAAAACCTACAATTTTTCCGGTTGCAGTTACCACCAGGGTTAGTTCCGGTTCGGGCACATCCCATGTTGAATCCTTTCGGATTCTGACCAGACCATCATTACCTGCAATGCGATATGGGTTTGCTTTGAAAAAAAGCTCTGGTCTTTCGGCCTCGTACACTTTGCTGTAAAAATCTGACCCACCACTAATTTTGCTTTCTTCCTCGCGGCCAACCTTGCTGCGCAAATAGGTAACCCCACATGCCCAGAGTTCCTGATTGTGGCCAATGGTTGGCAATAATTCCTTTACAAGTGATGCATTGCCCGACTCCAGGGATTGGGTTAGTTGTTCCGCTTTTTTCCATAGCTCATCATCATTGATAAAACTTGCAAAACTTTGGTTTAATACAAGGTAAAAGTGATTTTCCTTTTCCAGTACAATACCCGGCTTGGTGTTATATATCTTCATTTGGTCTATTTCTTTCTAATCCTTCATTACATCACGCCAAAGCCATACCAATGACTCGGGTAATATGGCACCACCATGTTTGCCATTATGGGCTCCCAGCCCGCCAACAAATTTGTAATCATAATGCTTAAACTTTAGCGCTGCTTCCATTTGAAGATTTGCAAGCCACCAATTGCCATAGTCATTATCTAAATCATTGCTGCCATCCTGAAGCAATATCCTGATGTCTTTTGGGCTATGATTGCGAATGATGAATGGGTAATTATGCCCTCCGCGAATATTGGTGAAACTACCGATATGACTAAGCACTTTGCTAAAATAGTCGTTACGCTCCCATGCCGCCGTAAAGGCGCAAATAGCGCCCGATGACAATCCGCCAATAGCATGCATTTTTCTATCCTTGCTGATATTGTATTGCTTGGATACTTCGGGTATCAGCTCCGTTAATAACATAGTGGCGTATTTATCTGTCAACACATCGTACTCTTCTACCCTGTTGCTGGCACGATAGCGAATTTCAGGGTAGTCATTGCTGATATGACCGGGATTTACAAATAGACAAATTGTAACCGGTAGTTTTCCTTGCGCAATCAGGTTGTCAAAAACAAACGGCGTACGAAAATCACCATCTTCCCTTGCATAGGCATAGCCATCCTGAAATACCATAAGCGCAGCCGGTTTGGCTACATTGTACTGTGCCGGCACATAAACGTAGTATTCGCGATAGTTATCATAAATGTTGCTATGCCATTCGTATTTGGTGACAATGCCTTTGGGCACGCCATCTTGTGGCTTTGAATCGGGCCCCAATGCATACAGCGAGTCCTGCGACAAGCCTGCAAATCCAATCCATAAAATGGGTAGTAAAAGCAAAGTCTTGTACATGATTATCGTTTCATTTCTACACGTAGTACATACATGTCGTTAGTAATAAAAATTGTGCGCTCATCCGGCGTTATGGCAATGTTGCTTGCCGGATTTTGCAACCGGATCATACCAAGTTTTGTGCCTGCACTATTCAGGAAGTATACACCACCCGGGCCAGAAGCTATCACATTACCCCGGCTGTCAATCTTTAATCCATCAGGCAACCCGCGCCAGGCTGAGTCCAGTGGCCGGGGATCAAAAAACACTTTGCCATTGGTGAGCTTATCACCATTGATGTCCCATATATACCACAATGGTTTTTGCGGGTCGCTATTGGCAACTAGCAACTTTTTTTCGCCTGGAAAAAGAGCAATACCATTCGGTTTGGTTATACTGTCCGACAGCAACAGGATTGTGCCATCCGTTTTCCGTTTGTATACACCGTTCCATGTGGTTTCTTTCAGCGGATCATCATCCATGAGTTTTAGTCCATAGGGTGGATCTGTAAAGTAGTATTCACCGGTACTGCTTAACACGCAATCATTAGGGCTGTTGAATTTTTTGTTTTCAAAATGATCTGCCAGTACCGTAAAGTTTGGCGCGGGATTATCCAGTGGGGCATTCATTTTTGCAAGTCGCCTGTCGCCATGTTGGCATAATACCAGATTGCCGTTTTGGTCCAGCAATAATCCATTACTGCCAGGTTCTCTGAACGACGCATTATCCGTTCCCGTAAAGCCCGAAGGGTTAAGGTAAAGCGCTTTGCCATTGGCTGCGGTCCATTTGTAGATAGTATTGGCAGGTACATCGGAAAATAATAACATGTTTTGTTCGGGAACCCAAAGCGGGCCTTCAGACCAATCCAACCCATCAGCAATTATTTCTATTTTGGCATCCGCTGCAATAATTTCATCGAGTGCTTTATCGAATTTCAATATTGCGCCAATGGAATCCTTTGCCTGCAAACTGGCATTATTATCCACCGGTGCCGTTGTTGGATTATGGCAACTTAGAAGGGCTTGTATTACAAGGATGAAAACGAATTGCTTCATGGCTTACGATGTTGTCTATCAGAAGAATGGCTAACTATCATGAGATTGATTTGTTGCACTAGTGTGAATCCCGCGTAACCAATGATCCCGAACTTCCCTGAAGGAAATCGAGATCGGCGCCTTTGTCAGCACCCATTACGTGATTTACATATAAATGCACATATCCTCTTTTAGCAGCAGGTTGCGGTGGCATCCATGCTGATCTTCTTTTGCTCAATTCATCATCAGATACATGCAGATGGATTTTTCTTTGTGGAACATCCAATTCTATCATATCACCATTCTCTACTAATGCCAGGTTGCCACCAATAGCCGACTCCGGAGATATGTGCAGCACCACCGTACCATATGCAGTGCCACTCATGCGCCCATCACTTATGCGCACCATGTCAGTTATACCTTTTTGCAGGATCTTTTTTGGCAATGCCATATTGCCTACTTCGGGCATACCCGGATATCCTACAGGTCCAACATATTTCAGCACCATTACACAGGTTTCATCAATATCAAGTTCGGGGTCATCAATCCTTGCATGATAGTCTTCAATACTTTCAAATACCACGGCGCGGCCTTTGTGTTGCATTAATGCAGGTGTGGCAGCGGAGGGTTTCATCACTGCGCCATTTGACGCCAGGTTTCCTTTTACTACAACACAACCCGCTTCGGCAATCAGGGGCTTATGTAATGGTGCAATTACATCTTCATTATAACACTCGCTGATACCCATTATGTTTTCCGCATGATTTTTTCCTGTCACAGTAATTACGTTGCTATGCAATTGCTCCTGCAAGGCATGCAGAATAACGGGCAATCCACCGGCATAGTAAAAATCCTCCATCAGGTATTTGCCGGAAGGCATAAGGTTGAGCAACAACGGAATCTTACTACCCAATGCATCAAAATCGTCGAGTGCAAGATCAACGCCAATGCGACCTGCAATGGCAGTGAGATGAATAATAAAATTTGAAGAACCACCAACTGCTGCATTTACTTTGATGGCATTTTCAAAGGCTTCACGGGTAAGAATTTTGTCGATAGTCAAATTTTCTTTTACCATTTCCACAATGCGTCTGCCACTGAGTTGTGCCATTACTTTTTTACGACTATCGGCAGCAGGAATAGCAGCAGCACCGGGTAGTGTGAGTCCAAGCGATTCAACCATACAAGCCATAGTGGATGCTGTTCCCATGGTCATGCAATGCCCAATGCTTCGGCTCATGCAGCTTTCGGCAAATTCGCATTCTTCCTGCGTCATCTTACCGGTCTTCATGTCTTCATCAAATTTCCAAACATGCGTTCCCGAACCAATGGTTTGGCCCTTGTAGCGACCATTGAGCATGGGCCCGCCGGGAACGACAATGGTTGGTAATCCAACGCTTGCTGCACCCATCACAGTGCTGGGTGTTGTTTTGTCGCAGCCTGTCATCAGCACCACGCCATCAATTGGATTTCCCCTAATGCTTTCCTCTGCATCCATGCTTGCCAGGTTGCGAAATAGCATGGCAGTTGGTTTCAGCAGTGTTTCGCCAAGGCTCATAATAGGAAACTCCAGCGGAAATCCACCGGCTTCAATTACGCCACGCTTAATGCTTTCCGCTAAATCGCGGAAATGAGCATTGCAGGGTGTGAGCTCGCTGAAAGTATTGCAAATGCCAATCACAGGGCGGCCATCAAACATATCGGAGGGCATTCCCTGATTTTTCATCCAGCTGCGGTAAATGATGCCGTCTTTGTCTTTGCGGCCAAACCAATCGTGGCTGCGTAATTTTTTTTTCATGTAGCGATGCGTAGTTCAGCAAATGTTGAGATCAATAGGTTGTAATAAGGATGACTGATTTTTTATCCATCAGGCATTTTTATGGCGACGCTTTTGCCGGTGTATATCGATTCGTAAATGGCTTGCATCAGGATTACATCGCGCCTGCCCAATTGGCCCGGCACAATGGTTGCTTTTTTGTTGATGATGCATTGTGCAAAATCGTCTATTTGGGCAGCCTGTTGGTTTATAGCAGGCAATTGCATAATGCCGTCCGGCGTAAAACCTTTTTGGCCATTGTAACCAAAGGCACTGGTAAGGCCAAAATCTCCTTTAGCGGTATAGGCTGTTATATAATTATAGTTCTCTGCGTAGCTGCTTTTACCGTACGCGGTATATCCATCGGGCATGGTAAATTGCCAGCTAAGTGATTGCTCTACTTCAGCAAATTTTTGCAGGTCAGTTTTAGGTCCTTCCTGAGCAATTACGCTTGTTGGTACCTGCCCCGATGTATAGCAAGTGGCATTGATACTGTAAATGCCCACATCCTGCAAAGGCCCGCCGCCGGAGAGTGCTTTTTTCAGTCGCCATTGCGTTGGATCGCCGATCGTAAATCCAAATCCGGTATCAATTTTTTTTATGGCACCATACACCCGTTGGGTGCCAAGCCTTGCCATAGTGAGGTTATAGGGTTCAAAATGAAGGCGATAACCAATGGACAACATACGCCCCGCATTTTGGCAAGCGTTAATCATAGCCGTGCAATCATCGACCGTTATAGCCATTGGTTTTTCACAGATAACATGCTTGCCGGCTTTGGCCGCTCTTATCACATACTCTGCATGCATGCTGTTGGGTAGCACTACATACACAATGTCTATCGCCTTGTTCTTAATAATCTCATCGAAGTTGCTGTAGTTGTAAACGTTGGCATCGGGCATGCTATACCGCTGCTGCCAGGTATCGATTTTTGATGGCGTGCCGGTAACGATGCCCGCCAGATAGGCATGCTTTGTTTGCTGCAAAGCGGGCGCTAACTGATGCGTGGCATAGCTGCCCAGTCCAACTAACGCAATACCAAGTTTGTTGCTGTTGTCAGGGTTTTGTTTTTGCAGGTTTTGCTGCGATGTATCGCCGTTGCAAAAGCCTGAGGCACCAATCAGCGGAAGACCAACGCCGGCAAGGGCTGCGTTGTAAATGAATCGGCGGCGTGTGGTTATTTGTTTTGCCATTCGTGAAATGTTAAGTGCATAGCCGATCATGTATGCTATGCTTACAATAATGGCAGTAAGGTAAGGATAACGCAGTACTATCGGGTTATGCCGGCCATCATTTTCTTTGCTTTGCCGGCGATAATGACAGCACGATAATGCTATGCGGTGGAATTTTCAATTTCAACTGATTATTGTTGATAGTGGCATCTGTAAAACTTCGCGGTATAACCGCATTGGGTTGTTCAAATGAATTGTATTGCTGCAATGTATTGCCGGTGAGTACACGGCCGCTTGCTACATTGTAAGTTTCTCCCTGCAGGGCTATGGATATTTCCTGTGTTTTTGCTGCATCGATATTTACCAGCGAAATATGAATGTTGCCGGTTTTATCCATGGACGCTGATGCATTCACTGCATCAAGCACTTCATTGCCCACCTGATATTTTTCACTGATGATTTTCACGGGCAGCAATGCTGCATCATGGTGCACGGTATACATCTCCATAATATGGTAGGTGGGCGTTAGTATTATGCGTGCGTCGTTGGTAAGAATAACGGCCTGCAGCACGTTTACCATTTGCGCCAGGTTAGCCATTTTTACGCGGTCGGCGTGGTTATTAAAAATGTTGAGTGCAGATCCTGCGAGCACGGCATCCCGCATGGTATTTTGCTGAAAAAGAAATGCAGGGTTGGTGCCGGGTTCTGTGTCGTACCACCCGCCCCATTCGTCTACGGCCAGAGCTTTTGTTTTCTGTGGATCGTATTTGTCCATGATGGCCGCATGCTTGCTTATCAGTTCGTCAAGTAGTAAGGTTTGCTTCATGGTAATGAAATATTGCTCCTCGGAAAACTGCGTGGCTGATCCCTTTTTTTGCCAATCGATAACGCTGTAATGATGCAGGCCTAAGGCATCATATAATCCTTTCGGTAGTTCCTTCATCAGCACTTCTGTCCAGTTGTAGTCATCGCCGGAAGCGCCACTCGCAATGCGGTAAAGTTTTTTTCCTCCACCGGTCATAAAAGTTGCATACTGCCTGTAAATGTTGGCATAGTAATCGGCCTTCATATTGCCACCGCAGCCCCATGCTTCGTTGCCAAGGCCCCAAAATGGCACCTGCCAGGGTTCCGCGCGGCCATTATTTTTGCGCAGGTCTGTCATAGGGCTTGAGCCGTTGGGATGAACGGTATATTTTACCCAATCGGCCAGTTCCTGCGGCGTGCCGCTTCCTACATTTCCGCTGATGTATGGTTCTGCGCCCAACTCCTCGCACATGTTTAAAAACTCATTGGTGCCAAAACTGTTGTCTTCGCGCACATTGCCCCACCATACGTTAAGTATGCTTGGTCTTTCATTTTTTGGGCCAACGCCGTCGCGCCAATGATAAGTGTCGGCAAAGCAACCACCCGGCCAACGCAGTACCGGCACTTTCAATTTTTTCAGGGCCTGCATTACATCAAGCCGAATGCCATCCTTGTTAGGTATAGTTGGATTGTTTTCGCCCACATATATGCCACCATAGATACATTGGCCAAGATGCTCGGCAAAATGCCCATAAATATATCGGCTGATAGTGTCCTTGCCGGCTTTAGTATTGACTACAATACTGTTTTGTGCTGCAACATTCATTGCTACAATCAGTGCAATAAGCGTACTTATTTTTTTCATGCTGTCATGTTTTTTGCGTAGCCAATAATGGTCTGCCGGGTATTTTGATTATACTTTGTTGTAGGGATGAATGGTGCTGATATAGCCTTGCTCATCATAATGTAATTCAGCCATTTTTACCGACCGTAAATGTGTAATACCTTTCGATAAACTGCTATCGTGGTAAAACAAATACCATTTCCTCTGAAACGAAACAATTGAATGGTGGGTGGTCCAACCGACAACCGGCTCCATGATTCTGCCGGCATAGGTAAATGGCCCGTATGGATTATCGCCAATGGCGTAACATAAATAATGTGTATCGCCCGTGCTGTACGAGAAATAATATTTGCCCTGATATTTATGCATCCATGCTGCTTCAAAAAAGCGTCGGTCGGTATCACCCTGCAGCAATGGTTTGCCGTCTTCACCCACTATTAGTACGTCGCGGGGTGCTTCAGCCATTTGCAACAGGTTGCTGCTTAGTTTGGCTACTTTGGCGCATAGCGCAGGTTCGTTAAAGGCAGGCAGGTGCGCAAGGGGATTCTCCGGAGAGCCGCCATTAAAACTACCACTACGCCAACGTTGCAATTGCCCGCCCCAAATCCCTCCGAAATAGAGGTAATAATTTTCGTCGTCATCTTTAAATACCGCCGGATCAATACTATAACTTCCGGCAATAGCTTCCGCTTCCGCAGTAAACGGACCCGCTGGTGATGGGCTCCTGGCCACGCCAATACGGAATATGCCATCCTTATCTTTTGCGGGAAAAAACAAGTAGTAAGTACCATCCTTTTCCGAGGCATCCGGCGCCCACATTTGTTTTTGCGCCCAGGGCACATCCTTTACATGTAAGGCTACACCATGGTCGGTAGTTTTGCTTGCTGTTGTTTCCATGGAGAGCACGTGATAATCTTCCATGGCAAAATGGCTGCCAAGATCATCAAATGCATCGCCGGCATCAATATCGTGCGACGGATAGATGAAAATCTTATCCTGAAAAACATGGGCAGATGGATCGGCAGTATAAATATGTGTTACCAATGGTTGAGAGATGGCGCGTTTTTTTAACGCGTCAAAATCAATATGGTCAATGGAATCTTCGGGCATTGTGAAATAGTTATGATGAGCTTGCGCGTTACCCTTGCTTGCGACGGGCTATTAAAGCTTGTTCTATTTGTGTTTCCTGCTTTTTATTTATTTCGTACCAAAACAATAGTGCACATCCCGCTAAAAAAGGAATGGCGGGATAAATGCTTATCAGCAATCGAGTGCCTGCAATGGCTGATGCCGGTTGTGTTGTTTCGCTGTTGGGGATGTAATGGTACCAATCTAAAATTCGGGTGAGTAGCGCGCCGCCTACGCTTAGCCCCACTTTAAGCCCCACCATCATGGCTGAAAAAATAATGGCTGTTGCTCTTCGGCCATTCTTCCATTCGCTATAATCCGCTACATCAGCAATCATGGCCCATAACAATGGAATGGTAATGCCGTAAAAAAATCCATGTAAAATTTGGGCCATAAAAATGGCAGATATGGCATCCGGGGGAAAGAAATAAAATGCAATTAGGAAAATGGTTGAAATAAGCAGGGCAACACCAAAAACATCACGCTTCCCATATTTATCTGCAAAACGCTTGGATAGCGTAATGCCCACAATCATGAAAATGATGCCACCGGCATTAAATAGGCCAAATCCGGCGGAGACAGGATCCTGTCCAAAAAAGTTGATGCCAATGCGGGAGAGCAAAGATGTAATGGGTTCCACAAATCTTGTCAGGCTATCAGCGTCTACAAAATTTTTGAAATAGTACACATAACCACCACCCTTCATGGCAAGTGTTATAAATACCAATGTGGTCAGGATGAGCATAATGATCCAGGGTTTGTTTTTTGCCAGGTCGCCCAGATCGTCTTTTAGTGCAGTTTGCTGACCGGGAGGCGGCACAATGCGTTCTTTTGTGGTTAAGAATGTGATAAGCAACATAATGGTGCCAACAATGGCAAGCCATGTCATTACTTTCTCTATGCCGGCCGATTTATCACCGCCCCCTACGGTTTCAATTATAGGCAGCATAAATACCTGAACAAAGAACTGCGCAAACATTACTGCAACAAACCGATAGGCCGATAAACTATTGCGTTCCCGCATATCACCGGTTATTACGCCACTCAGCGCGGAGTAGGGCAGATTGTTGGCCGCGTACAATAAAAGCAAAAAAGTATACGTAACTGCTGCGTATATCAGTTTGGCTTTATATGAAAATTGTGGGGTGCTAAAAGCCAGTAAGGCCACTACACCAAGGGGTACTGCTGTCCACAATATCCAGGGCCTGAATTTCCCCCAGCGCGAATGCGTACGATCGGCCAGGGCACCAATTACCGGATTAAAGCCAAATGCTGCCACAAGGCCTACAATAAGCATGATGGACGATGCATGACCGGCTTCCAGCCCATAGATGTCGGTGTAGAAATAGGCGAGATAAGTAATGAGTGTTTGGAATACCAGATTGGCGGCGAAATCGCCAAGACTGTATCCAACTTTCTCGAGTACGGTTAGTTGTTGCGAATAGGTTTTCATGTATGGATGTAGTTATGGCTGGTTTTTAAGTGCCAATATGGTTGTGAAGGCAGGCTTTGGGTTGCCTTTTCTGTCAAAAATGAGCGGGTAGTTGGTGCGGCCGGGTACAGGCCAGCCATTGAGCCAACTTTGCCCGTCGTGCACGCCCCAAAAAGTTACACGTGCTATCTTGTCTTTGTGTTTCAAAAAAATGCGAAACAGTTGTTCATAATCCCTCGCCTGTTGTTGCAGCACGCTATCGGGTATGCCATTCACATAGGGATTTAATGCAGGGTCAGATGCAGTCATTCTTTGGTTTACATCCGCACCATTAAAATTTCGGGGCAGTACTTCTAAATCTAATTCTGTAATCATCACCTTTAGACCCAGCGCGGCGTAGGCCTCAATACTTTCTTCAATGTCTTTAAAGGGTACTCGCCCTGTGTGCCAGTGCCCCTGTATGCCAACGCCGTCAATACGGGCACCGTTTGCCTGTAATTTTTTAATCAGCTTTAGGCAACCTTCACGCTTTTTGGGTTGCTCGTTGTTGTAGTCGTTGTAATAGAGCTCCGTATTGGGTGCTGCGGCGGCTGCCAGTTTGAAAGCGTCAGTAAGGTAATCCTCGCCCAGTAATCGCAGAAAGATGGAAGGTCGCAACGAGCCGTCTTCATTAAGTGCTTCATTTACTACATCCCATCCCTGCACAGTACCTGCATACTTGCCTGCTACCGTGCTAATATGCTGTTGCATAAAAAGCCGAAGCGAATCGGCATTGCTAATGTTGCGCACAAAGGGTGACAATTGGCTATGCCAGATGAGTGTGTGCCCCACAATAAACATATTGTGTTTTTTGGCGTAAGCAACATAATCATCAGCTTGCTGAAAATTGTAACCCGCCCATGTGGGATGAATATTTTCGCATTTCATCACATTTTCGGGGGTAAGGGTGTTGAAATGATAGGGTATGATTTTTTTTGCCACCGCATCCTTCTCTTTGGCTTGCGTATCGTTTATAGCAGCGCCTATCAGAAAGTCGCCGGTAAACGCGGCACTTATTGATGGCACCTGCTTTTGTGCAAAAACATGTGTTGGTGGCAGGTAAAGGGCAGGTAGCAGTAATATGGCTACTATGCCAATACTAGAGATGGTTTTGCAGTTCATGGCACGATATTTATTTGTTATGGTATATAGTTGCAGGCGGTCCGAGATAGCTGGGTTTTACGCTGCCGAAATCGAGTACAATTTTTTGCAAGACAACACCTGGTGTAGTAGCCCAGATTTTTACCTGATGCTTACCGGGAGATGAAATATTGTGTTTACTGTTGGTGACGATAATATTATTAGCCACCCACTTATTCCATATACTCGTGTAATTTACTTCTACGCCGCTATTAATGCTTATTATTTGCGGCTCTTCATCGTCAATAGCCATAGCATATTGAAGCCCCTCCCTGGTGTTTAGAAAATTAAGCGACGGTGAGCAGTAGGTGCTTATTGAAACCTGACCGGAGCTGTAGGTATAGCAATCGTAAATGAGGTGAGCCGCATTCTTAGTTACCACTTGTGGCGGAGCTGTAGTTGGCAAAATTGTAATGCCGGAGCCGGTTCGGCCATGGTTGGGCAAAACAGTCCATTGGTACGTATTGCTATTTACCATAGTGCTGTATTGGCTGGCTATAATAGAAACGCCTTTGTCACCTTCTTCATACCAGGCGATGCCATGTACAGTTTCAGGTACATTCGCTTTTTTAGGTGTCGGCGTTGCTGCAACTGCGGGCATTGGCAATGCGGTATCTGCCGATACAAATTGCAGTAAGGGTATTTTTTGTTTTTCTGGCTGTTGCCAATTGGTATAACCTATATGGGTTTGCGCCATCATATGGTTCCACTTACCGTTTTGTAATGTGTGGTAAGCCATTGTGATGAGAGAGTCTTGTATATAGCATGCCTTTGCCTGTTCTGCATAGGTGTTGGCTATTATCCATCCTTTGGCCGCCGCCTGCCTGTTTCGTGCCACATGGTAATACATGTTATACAAATTGGCACTTGCCTTTACGGGGTGTAGTACCAATTGAAAAAAGGCATCCTGAAAAGATGGTGGTATTTTATTGTAAAGCTGTTCAGTTTTTTCCAATAATTCATTCCATGCAGCTACCATCCGTGGCCATTCATCATAGTTGAAGCTGTAGGTATCAGCATCTAATAATTCGGGTTTGCATTGGGCTGCAAACTGAGTGTATGTAGTAATTATTTCGGCAATATCACTGGCATAGTTGCTGCCAAACTGTTGGGTGCACCATGCAGCTGTATAGGATTGTAAATCATTGGGGCCAATGGCATCGGGATTCCAGGCATAGTCCAGAAAAAAAGAAATGGGGAATTCCATGGGTTTAATGTCGCCCACATTTACAATCCATATTTTGTTTACGCCATGCTGCCATGCCATATGCATTTGCTCCCATACACGGCTTATCTGGTTGGTGTTTATCCATTTATAATTACGGGGTCCGCCTACGTAGTCGAAGTGATAATAAATGCCATAGCCGCCTTTTCGCGCAGGGCTTTGGGGTGCGGGTAATCGCCTTATGTTACCCCAATTATCATCGCATAATAGCAGGGTAATATCTTCGGGTACCTGCATGCCCTTGTCATAATAATCCTGCACCTCTTTGTATAGCGCCCATAACTGTGGCGTTTCGTTTGCAGGCTTGCCGGTAACTGTGGCTATAATCTTTCGCTGATCAGCAACAATGCGTTCCAGCAAAGCTGTGGCTGTTTTGTCAGTCATTGGCTCGTCGCCATCGCCGCGCATACCCACCGTAACAATTTTTTCATTGGTAGCTCTTTGCATGCCTGCCGTCCAAAACTGTTGCAATGTGTTTTCATTTTGTTCGTAATTCCAGGGCCCCTTGCCAAATCTGCGCCACTCATCGTGTGCTCGCATCAGTGGTTCGTGATGCGATGTGCCAATTACAATGCCATAATCTGTGGCGGCTTTGATGTTGGTGCTATCATCTGCATAAAAAGCATTACCCCACATGGCGGGCCATATATAGTTTGCTTTTAGGCGTAGCATAAGTTCAAAAACACGC
>JAHEMO010000294.1 GCA_024643625.1 Chitinophagaceae bacterium | reverse complement strand
GCATACAGATTATCCTGTAATGCATTGTAGTTGGTTTGCCCGTAATAGCTTTTGCTATCGTGCGTAAAGCCCGATACCTGCAAGCCAATGCTCTTATATTTCTGCTCAGGAAACACATAGCCTAATTTTGCAAAACCTTCATAACGATTGGTATTGAAACCAAGCCCATAGTATTGGGTAGACCCTTTGTGTTCATCCTCATCAAAGGCAATCTCGCCACCGGTTTTTCTATCGGTAAGCACTTTAAATCCTATTTGCGAAGCCCATCCATTATCGCCGGTATACTGCCATTTGTTGGCAAGGGTAAACAGGTTACCTGTAGGCAAATCGCGGTAGCCATCTTTATTAAAATCCATTTTGTTGTACAGAAAGGCATCGTGCAACAATACAATACTGCTCCAGTGCTTACCCACTTTGGCAGCAAGGTTGAGGTTAAGATCGGTTTTGCCCATGCTGTTTACATATACATTGGCAAAAAGTCTGTCGGCCGTTTCGGGCTTATGCATTTCCACATTTATCTGTCCGGCAATACTCTCAAAGCCATTGGCTACGGAGCCAGTGCCTTTGTTTAGCTGAATACTTTCTATCCAGGTTCCCGGAATATAATTGAGCCCCATAGGCAACGCAAGGCCACGCGGACCAGGCATATTTTCAACCGTCAGTTGTGTGTAAGCACTGCTTAGGCCCAGTAATTGGATTTGCTTGGCTCCACTAACAGCATCGGTATAGCTAACGTCTACTACGGGGTTGGTTTCAAAGCTTTCGCTCAGGTTGCAACAAGCCGCTTTGTACAATTCCTTGCTCGTCATCACCTGTGTGCGCACCGCATCGGCACGGCGTATGTAAGCGCTGCGTTGCCGCGAACTGATTACCACATTCTCCAGCGTTCCTGCACGGTTAAGCACCACCATAATGGTCTCACCTTCGCGCCAGCTAATAGTATCGGTGGCATAGCCGGTATAGCTTATAATGAGTTTGTTTTCTTTACCGGCCTTATTGAGGCTAAAAATACCTTCCGCATTGGTAGTACTACCGCGCTTGCTTTGCATCCAAACCACCGAAGCATTTTCAAGCGGGTCAAACCGACCTTTTTCATCTTCGCGCAGTACTATGCCGGTAAGGTCGGGGGCTACTTCACCGTCGTGCACACTTTGTTCGGGATCGCGGTAGAGGCAGCATTCGGGCAATGTGCTATATACCTCGTCTTTGGCGGTTACCAAATCATTATCATGCCCGGCTGCAGCCACTTTTTGGGCTATACCCTGCAGGCTTTGCTTGTTTTTATCGTAGCGCACGGTAAGCGCCTGTGCCTTGCTGCTCCAACTAATAAAATGAATGCCTTCTGCGGCCACAGTACTTTCAATGCGATTTTTACACATGCCGCAAAGCCCCTTTACGCCAAAGGTGGCAAGTGTGTCTGTACCGGCTTCTTGCGACTGCGCCAGCGTAGCATGGCTTATAGCCATCAATAAAAAAACGTAACGAAATATTTTCATGGGAATACATGCTTAGGAGTTGAAGAAAAATCAACGAATTACATAGTCCGGCGGAAAGCACCGGGCCTTAGCATGCAGGTATCAGCAGCGGAAATTGCAGAATTGAGCGTAAAGCGGAATACCGATAGGCGGTGAGCCGTTGTTGGCTGTAAAGCCATGGGCTAGGGTAACAACGCGAACAGGCCTGCATTCTATTGACAAGCGAACAGGCACTGCTATCCATTTGGCAGCTGTATCGTAAACCGGCTGGCTGATACCGCTTTCGTCATCCACAGCAAGGCTTACCTGATCGTTTTTACAACAGCCGTTGGCTTCCATGTCTTCGGCTTCGTTGCCGCAGCAAGAGGATTGCACATTGCGGTCCAACACCAGATCTACTTCTGCAAGATGGCCCATACAATAGTGAAAATGCACCGAAGCCCCCGAAGCGGAGAGCGTGTACACCACTAACAACAATATGGACAACAGCTTTTTCAAGAAGTGTAAAATTACAGCTTGCCTTACTAGCCTATGCTACCATAACTGCTAAAATTAATGGCCCGGCAGCACCTACTTCATGGGGATTAGCTCTTTTAAGCTGTTGCCATAGCCTGTGGCAGGGGTGTGATAACCGGGTTTCCAATCGCCAGACAATACCTTTTTGGCAATACCAACGGCCGATACTGCGGTAAGGGTGTAACCATCGGCGCAGCAAAAGGTATCTGAAATCTGCTTGCCTTCTGCATTGCTGGCGCGTCCCCATACCCATGCATAGGCGGCTGCACGTTGGGCTGCGTTGGGGCCGGCAGCTCTTTTGTCTATACGTGCCTGCAACCACCGGCGAAATGTTGCCGTACGCAAAAGCGGATTAAAGAGCTTTTGCCAGGACAGCAGCCGAAGTGTAGCCTTAGGTAATCCCGTGAAAGCGCTGATATTGGGAATGCCGGTAGTAACGAACGCCGTATATACATCACCCCAGGGAATGCTGCCCACCCAATACCGCTTGCCGCCTAGTTCAAGTTGCAGCCGCTTTGCACCAATAGGCTCCTTCACTATTTTGCCATTAACCCTCGATGCGCCACCCTCGCCCAGTTTTCCTGCCATACTGGTGGCGGTGCCGTGGCTTACTCCGCCGCCGCGGTTTACAAAGGCAAGCTCCAAAGTGGTGGCGTCGGGCATCCGTTGGTGTAAGGTATGGGCCATATAATCAGTAGGCACAACATCAAAGCCTGTACCCGGCATAAGCATAATACCGGCTTCTACCGCCTTTGCATGCATGCTATGAGCCAGGGCAAACACTTCAAGTTCGCCGGAAATATCAAGATAGTGTACCTGCTTTTGCAGACAGGCCTGCAACATATTGGCGGCGGTATGCCTAAAGGGGCCTGCGCAATGCAACACCACCGTTATCCCGTCCAGATGAGTGGCAATATCAGCCGCAGTGTCGAGTGAAAATATCCGAAAAGGCCAGCCAAACTGACTTGCCAGCTTACTGATGGCCATTGTATTTCTTCCTGCGAGAATGGGTTGCAGACCCTGACGGGCGGCTTCCTCGCAAATGAGCCTACCGGTATAGCCATTTGCTCCATAAATCATTAATTGCTGCATAGTAGCAGCAAGATAACTAATGGAACCCGTGATTAATAATTAGTACTTAGGCGTGGGGCACTGGTACGAAGTAAGGTTGAAAGTGATACCCACCATGGCGGTTACAAACTGATCTTTCAACTCACTGATACCGCGCTGCCGGCCGGCAATGCCAATGGGGCGGGTGGTTACCTCATAGCTTCGGTCCTGCAGTAAAAAGGCAGGACTCGGGCTTCCATCTGCCAGCGGCGGAAAGGCATCGGAACCCGCATAGGTAGTACTTACATCGTCCAGATAATCGGTATTGGTAAACCGGTGCAGGATTTCGAATGTGAGGTTGAGCCTCGGTGTAAGGTTATATTTTACCCCTACACCAATGGGAAAGGCCATAGCCATGGTATTATAAGGCTGGCGATCGGGATACAGGGAACTACCCTGTCCTTCTGTGCCCAGGGGACGTAGATATATTTTTTCATCGGCCAGATAAGCATATGGATCATAGCTAAAAAAGCTTACGCCAAGCGTGACATATGGGGTAAACCGGTAGGCATACTCACCGGGAATAAACCTAAAAAAGTTGAAATCCCCCATAAGACCCAGTTCAAAAATATCGCTGTTGAAGCTGAGGTTACGGGTGCGCTGCACATCGTTATCGCTGTAAATGTCGCTATACCCCAGGAGGGCATAAGTGCCCTGCACCCGAAGGGCAATATATTTTCCAAACTGCTTGCGGTAAAGCAGTCCTACGGCTAGCTTGGGCCTGTTGAGCTGAGCGCGGGTGTTTATATCGCCAAAATAATGGGCAGCTCCCACCGAAACGCCAAATTCGCCTTTCAGTACATTAGCCTCCGAAAACTGTGCCCGAGCCATTCCGAGACTAGCCGTGAGCGCCAGCAACAGCAAATACCTCTTCATCATGCGTGCAAAATACTGGTGTTAATAGCTAAGAACGATTTAATAATCGGTTTGGTATCCGGTCGTTTTTACACAAAC
>JAHEMO010000293.1 GCA_024643625.1 Chitinophagaceae bacterium | reverse complement strand
ATATTAAGATTGAGATTGATTTCGTGCTGAAAATCACCAATAGGTTGTTCCATAACATGGTAAAAATGGGGTATTGCCTAAGGTAACGATTATGGGGTTAACGGCGCAGCACAGGTTTTAGCACTACCATCCCGCCTAAGAAAAAAGGCCGGCATTTGCCGACCTTTTTTTAAAAGAAGCGCTGATGGGTCTGCCATGTATTCTAAAGCCGCTCCTCATGGCACTACCCTACATACAGCACCATCAATACGAGCTTTCGAGGCGCTCGCAGTGATTGGCATCAACCCATGTGCCAAGGGCTCCCGCCCACTGGCCCATAGACTTGCGTACCATGGCGGACAGCGACTTATTAACCGTTACAATATTGGCTGGTGTAAGCTTGGGTAGTCCACTCAATACCCCATCAATATTGTTTACATACATATCTGTAGTGGCATTAGGCGTCATGTAGCCTGAGGCAGTGCTTAGCTTAATGGTAGCTGCCTGCGTAAAGGCACGTTTGATTTCAATATTGCCACTTACCCACCAAAGGGCTCTTGCTTCCATGGCAGTGTACACTTTGCCACCCATGGTTACGCTGCCGCCGGGCCATGCATTGGCATCACTCATAGGCTTGGCAAACCAGAATCCCTGACTAAAGCTACAGCCATCCCCGGGGTCTTCCGGAGGAGGAACCATACAGTTGATGCCTTCAAAGCACAAATAGCCCTGACAGGTATTGCTGCCACTCTTAAAAATGGCTTGCTGACCAAAACCAATAACATAGTTTTCGCTGATCACAATTTTAAAATAGCCATCAGAACTCAGGGCCAGTTTAATACTTGGCGGATTGGCAATAGGTGCGCAATTGGGGTTGGAGTTGATAGAGGGGTCTTCAACAGGCGTAATGCTTACACTGTTCCATGCCGCATTATCAACAGACCATGCTGCTGAAAGCAATTCCTCCATTGGCATACAAGCAGGCATCAGCAAATCCATATGGCTCAAATCCTGAACGGCCTCGGGCCACAAGGCATTTTTTTGAATACGCCACTTCCATTCCCATTGCCCTGGAGCAATCAGCGTTTTGGAAACAAGGGTCACCAGATAGGGTCCCGAAGGACAATTTTCGCCGTTGTAAACCGATGTGCCGCGCATAACCCGCTGCGTGGCTACCGATTCATCTAAGGCTTCCGATTGGTTAATCGTTTTCTGACAGGAGAAAACACTGAGGCTTACCACGGCCACAGCAAAAAGGGCTTTAAAGAGGTTTTTCATAACCTAGAGTTTTTTGGTGAATTCAGGTGTTACTAACCAGTAGCGAAACGGAGCGGCATGTTCCTCAACGCTACCTTTTCAAAGTTCCTACATCCTGCACGATTTTGCAAGCAACTGAAGGTGGTTAAACACCAATAGGGACGGCACTTTGAAGGCTAAATCCCGAATTTTTACGCAGCAGATAAAATGCGCAAATTCACTTCTCCTTTTTTGCGTTTTCTGACTTGAAACTGCGTTAAAAATGACGGTTGGTTAATGTTAAAAAGCAAGTGGCAGTGTTTGCTGTAATACAGCACGATAAAATCATTACATCACTGCAGCCCATATGAAGTTGCATCCCGTTGTTGTCAAAAGTTAACTACAATGCATTCCCGGCTATCAAAGGATTGGTGAAACGAAGTGCAGAGCAATAGTCAATCTGCAAAAAGGAAAGAGGCCATCTCTTTATATGGAGATGGCCTCTGATTTAATTTGCAATGCTTTATGCCTATCGGCCCGCAGGTGCTTCGGCCTTGGTATTTGGCTCCAGCAACTGGAAAAACTGATCGAGCTGTGGCAATATCACAATACGGGTGCGGCGGTTGGCGGCGCGGCCGGAAGCATTTTCGTTAGTGGCTACAGGTACATATTCACTGCGTCCACCGGCGGTCATGCGTTTGGGGTCAATGCGGTAGCGCTCCTGCAAAATTTTAACCACAGAAGATGCACGCAGTACACTCAAATCCCAGTTGTTGCGGATGGCTGCCCCACTGCGCACCGCTACATTATCGGTATGCCCTTCCACTAAAAATTCAATATTGGGTTGATTATTCAACACCACGGCAATTTTCTCCAATACACTGTAAGCCTTGTTGCTTACCTCATAGCTTCCGCTAGTAAAAAGTAGTTTATCGCTGATGCTGATGAACACTACGCCTTTCTCCACCTGTATATCAATATCCTCATCGTCAAGCGCGCCAAGTGATCCTTTCAGGTTCATGACCAGCGCCATGTTCATGCTGTCTTTACGCGCCATCTCGCCTTGCAGGTCTTTGATGTATACATCACGCTCCTGCAGTTTTTTCAGGCTTTCCGTTACGCTTTCGGCCTGCTTGCCGGTAAGCACATTCATTTCCGCCAGGCGGTTCATCACCTCGGCCGAATTGCCTTTCAAATAATCGGATTGCTCTTTTAATACTTTTATCTGTTCTTTCTGGTTGGCAATAATGCCTTCGAGCGAGGTAACATTATTACCCATTTTCATTTTGTCATTTTCGCATTGCTGCAAATCTTTTTGCAATTGGGTGTACTTATTATTCAGCACCCCATAATCGCTTTCCAGTGTTTTGTACTTCTTGCTGCCTACGCATGAGGCCATCAGCATGGCAGTTATGCCTACAGAAGCAATGGTTTTCATTCCAATCGTCATGTTTGATAGTTTATGATGAAAAAATTTATGTGTAATAGAACCTGCAAATACTATACCTACAAATATGGCTGAGGCTGCTGCTACCAAAGCGTTAAAGCCTTACTGACAGCCGTTGCAGGGGAAAATAAAACTTGCAAGGTTTAACTCATCACAAAATTTTTGCAGACCTGTGTGCAAATGATCAGCGCAGGGCAAAAGGCCCATGAACAGGCTTATGGCGGGTATATTGATAGACCTACCTTTGGCGCCGCTACATGCCCATATTGTAATTATTAATGCAGAAACAACAACCAGCCGCGGCCTTACCATATTTAGCAAAACAACTCGATGGCACATTGCATACCGGCCAAGCCATGCGCGTTTTATACGCAACCGATGCCTCGGCCTACCGCGAAATGCCGCTGGCGGTATGCATACCACAAACCCATGCCGATTTGCAGCGGCTTATCGCTTTTGCCAACCAATACCGTGTGGGACTTATTCCCCGAACGGCAGGCACATCGCTGGCCGGGCAGGTGGTGGGTAATGGCATTGTGGTAGATATGGGAAAGCATTTTACCCAAATACTGGAACTCAATACCACAGCAGGATGGGTGCGTGTGCAGCCCGGCGTTATTCGCGATGAGCTAAACCGCTACCTGCAACCGCATGGCTTTTTGTTTGGACCCGAAACAAGCACGGCCAACCGGGCCATGATTGGCGGCATGGTGGGCAACAACAGTTGCGGCAGCAACAGCGTAGTATATGGCAGCACCCGCGAACATTTGCTGGAAGTAAAAGCCCTGCTGAGCGATGGCAGCGAGGTAGTCTTTGGCGCATTGGACGATGATGCTTTTCACCGCAAGTGCGAAGGCGATAGTTTGGAAAATAAACTCTATCGCAATATCCGCAGTATGCTGGGCAATTATGAGCATCAGGTGGAAATACGCAAACAATTTCCGCGGCAAAGTATAGTGCGCCGCAATACAGGGTTTGCTATCGATTTATTGCTGGAGACATCGCCATTTACCGCAGGTAAAGAGCCGTTTAATTTTTGTAAATTAATAGCGGGCAGCGAAGGCACACTGGCTATCATCACTGAAATAAAGCTGGGCATCGTTCCGCTGCCACCCAAAGAAACAGGGCTGCTTTGCGTACACTTCAATTCCATAGATGAAAGCCTAAGGGCCAACCTGATAGGATTGCAATACGAACCTACAGCAAGTGAGCTGATAGACCATTACATTCTGGAGTGTACTAAAGGCAATATTGAGCAAAGCAAAAACCGTTTTTTTGTACAGGGCGATCCGGCAGCCATTCTGGCTATTGAATTTAAAAAAGATACACGACAGGAAATTGAAGACGTTGCAGCACAGGTAGTGGCCGATATGAAAGCTGCAGGACTGGGATTTCATTACCCG
>JAHEMO010000292.1 GCA_024643625.1 Chitinophagaceae bacterium | reverse complement strand
GGTATGCCTTCCTACCAATCTATGTATACGCATCTTACCGGCAATATAATTCCTGCCGATAAAAAGAAAGATTACTACTGGCCTGCATGCGCCAACGCGGCAATGGCGCGTATTTCAGCCAGCATTATACAGCAGTATCCTGCCCCTGACATTTCGCAGATTCAAGCGCTCGAAACATCGCTAAACAATAGCTATCAGACTTATGCCACGCCCGAACAATTGCAATTATCCAATGCATTTGGCCGTCTTGTAGCCGACAAAATTTTTGCATGGAGCAAAACTGATGGCACATTTAATCCTAATGGCAGTCCAGCAATATGCCCACCCTATGCACCGTTGGGCACACCAGGAAGTTGGGAGCCCACACCGCCGTTTTTTTTCCCCGCAGCAGGGGCATGCCAGGGATCGCTGAGAACATTTATTCCCAACATTGCCCAAACCGTTTTAGCACCGGCTTTTCCTGCATATTCCATAGATCCTGGTTCGGCCTTTTACATGGCCGCCCAGGAAGTGTTTGATTCGCGTAATAACATCACACCCGAAGCGATTTTGCGTTTCAATAATTGGAAAGATGTGGCGCCCAACTATAGCCCTTTGGCCCATTTGCTGAATATTAGCACAAGTATTTTTATAAATGAAAAATTGAATTTGGAAGATGCTGCGGTATTATATGCCAAACAAACCATGGCCTATTCCGATGCTGCCATTGCTGTTTTTAAATCTAAATTTCATTGGGCACTACTACGTCCCGCCACTTATATCAACAAAGTGATGGGCTATGCTGGTTGGAGCTCGCTGCCTATTACTCCACAAACGCCGGCCTACCCCGATGAGCTATCTGTAAATGCAGCAGGAGTAGAAATTCTGGAAAGCTATTTTGGCAGGAACTATGCTGTCGTTGACAGTGTACAGCAAGCTGCATATGGCAAAAGGTCTTATCCTTCTTTATCAGCAATAATTGAAGATGTGGCAGATGCCCGCGTAAGTGGTGGAACCATTTTCCGTTTTTGCGGCGAAGCAGGTATAATGCAGGGACGCGAAGTGGGGGCGAGGATAGATGCGCTGCCGTTTAAGAAAGACTAAAGACAACTATACGATGTTTTGGCCCTGATATCTTTTTTGTGGCAAAATGCTTAAGCCAATCCCTCTTGAATGCCAAAAGGGGATTGGCTTTAATTTTCCACGGAGATGTTGGGCTCCGGTTATGAATTATCGGTTATTATGCTCCTTCAGCGCAAATCATCTCTGCCGTCAGTAAGCCACTCCAGCGAAAAACTTGTGAAAGCAATTTCACGGTAATCGTCCTTTTCAAATACAATTCCAATATCGCCATTGTTAAGTACCGTAAGCGAAGCATAGGCAGCGCTGCCGGCATACAGGCATTTACCGGCCGACCATGTATTGCCTTCGTCATAACTTATTCTCACCGTAAGGTTTCGCCGCTCTTTCGCATCGTTTACATTGGCAAATACAAGGCGGCTTTTTTCTTCACCGGTTGTACCGGTGCTATATCTAATTATGCTGGCATTGCAGCCGGGATCCGGAAGCAAAGCATCGGGTATTGAAGTCCATGTTTTACCCATGTCTGCAGACTTGTGTACATACCGCATACCCGCGCCATTCACCCGACTATTTACGATCCAGGAACCATCTGCCGTTTCCATAACCTGCGATTCATCGGCAGGCGCAATTGGCTTGTCTATCAAAAACCAATCTTTACCATGGTTTGTGCTGCCAAAAAGAAACACCCCTTTTTGTAAGTGTACAAGGGTGTGTAAGAGCATGCCTGATCGCGTTTGTATGCCACGGCCCGAAGTGATAAACTGAAAATCTTGCTTCCATTCCGCTTTACTTATTTGATTGGTAATGTCGTGCGGTGCAGTCCAGGTTTTGCCATTGTCGTTGCTGCTGATGAATTTAAACCGGTAGATGCCTTTCTGATGTGCTACATCCATATAATTGAAAAACAGGATAACCTCATTCGTTGCATTATTCACTACCATGGAAGGGTCGGATGCTGATTGGCCAATGGGGTAGTCCACAACAGTTTGTACAGTCGTCCAGGTGTGCCCACCGTCACTGCTTCGACGTATTACAATATTGATGTTTGGATTATCTCTCAGGTCGGCACAGGAAGGTATGCGTTCGTCAATTGCGGCTATCAAATCGCCATTAGGCGCAGTAATCAGCGATGGGATTCGGTAACAGGCTGCTGTTGATGTCTGCTTGTCAAACAAAGTTTGTAAGGGTAAAGGGTTGGCGCCATCTTGCGCAATACCATCGCTTACAAAATTTCCAACCATGACAAAGAGTAGTAATGCCAGTTGCTTAATCATATAATTTGTCATTTCGTGTTACCGGCATACGCATTAAGGAAGTGTAAGCGTCCCTAAAGTTCGGCAGTTAATAATTAGCGTAACTGAGTACTTATAAACTGTACAGAAAAGTGGGAGCCTGCACCGACCAGCCTATAACCGCTGCTGATTGAAATTATGAAGTTGAAGTTAACAACAGCTAAATAGTTATTCGTCAAGCCCCGATAGGAAGCACTGCAGAATTAAGGATGCTTAAGATGAATTTGTCAATGCCCGTATTTTAGTAAATCCAATGTTAGCAGAGGCCACATAACGATTGGAATTTTTCTCATGCATTTAAATTGTACAAATCATCAAAGCATAAAGGACGAGGTAATGGTGAAATCTGCATATTGCCAGGCGCTGTCGAAGCGACTTTTGATATGTTTTGATTCTGCATCCTTCCCTTGTTTTTGAAGCGCCTGGAATAAGCCCATAAGTGCCCAACCATTTTCTTTCCATTTGCTCAGATCTTCTAAATAAGTTTGTTCGGCTTCTGCATATTTACCTGCCTGAAGTAATGCAGTTCCGAGGTGATGACGTACAGAAAAAAACCAATCCGGTGGCTCGTCATAATTCAAGTTGTCTTCGATGGCAATCGCCAGCCTGAATGCAGTTATTGCTTTTTCATATTCCTTTTTGCTGCGATAAATTTCCGCGGATAGTACGTATACTGCAATTTGCACAATGTCGTGCATGCTGTTAATATTCCAGATGGTGAGTTCTTTCAATATTGAATCTTTGGCCAATTCTTTAAGTATCGAAAGTTCTTTTTCAGCCTTTGAAACATCGTTCTTTCCAAGCTGGGATATTCCTTTTGCATAGTGCAGTATGGCACTGGGATAAACCAATTCTTTTTCCAGCGGTTTTATTGCCAAAATACTGTCCCACATACCAAATTTTACTGCCACGAAGTAAGGCACGCTATAGTAATGCTGAAGGGTACCCCAGCCCGGTTGCACCATGATGTCTTTCGCTGTTTTTTCCTGCACTTTTTTGGCAGCAAACCAAGCTAGTTTTGAATTGCCTTCGAAAGTAGCAGTAGCAGACAGATAATGGTAGTTATGCGGGTAGTAAGCAAGTGGATAAGCTCCTTGTGCGTGACAAGCCGAAACATAAGTACTGTCTATTTTTACGGCTTCTGTATTAGCCAGGGTGCCTAAATGATAGTCTCCAGTCCAAATATAAATGTGAGAAGGCATGTGCACCAGGTGGCCGGAGCCCGGAACGAGAGACATCAGCAGATTGGCACTTGCCAATCCCCTTTCAGGAGTTTTGGATGCCTCCACTGCGTGAATGTAAAAATGCGGCGCACCTGGATGTTTCGGATATTGTTTGATTAATTTTTCAAGAACAGCCACAATTTCCGGTGTCCATGGTCTGGGTTCTTTTGTTTTCTTATCATACATATCCCATGGATGCATATCCATTAGAGACTCTGCATACAAAGCACTAACATCGGGGTCGCTAGGATAAGTATCATACACTTTTTTCATTGCACCAGAGAATGCGCTATCAAGGTGCGTACGGTCTTTTGGTGCCACGCGTGTGTAACGATAGGTCAATGCTTTTATTAGTGCCTTTTCTTTCTCCGTGCAGTTTCCAATAAGGGAAAGGGCTTTTTGAGATGCACGATAAGCTCGATCATAATTGTCATCCTCCATACCTGCATTGTAATTGGGACCAAGTACATAAGCAAAACCCCAATAGGCCATTGCGCAAGTCGAGTCAAGCCG
>JAHEMO010000291.1 GCA_024643625.1 Chitinophagaceae bacterium | reverse complement strand
CCGACGGCTGCCGATACAGACTGCAGGCATCTTTCGAATAATTTTCTGTTATTGCCCTGTACCATGGGGCTGCTAAGTAGCGCCAGCGTAGCATTGGGATAGATGTTCATCATCTCTTGTACAAAAGCAATATAATGACTAACGTACACTGCACTGTCGAAGGGTAGGCGCGGGGTTTTACCATCACCCATACTAAAGTCGTTGGTGCCAAGGGCTATACAAACAATTTGCGGTGCAAAGCTGCTGAAATTTCGCAGGCGTTTATCTGCAGTATCAAGTGCAAGATTTTTGTAAACTTCCGGCATGGTGGGGCCATTACTATTCCAGTTGCGATAAATGCCAATGCCGCTTACACTGCTCAATACATATTCCATATGTAAAGCTCTTGCCACACGTGGCCCGTAAGCATCATAAGCATTGTGATGGTCGTGATACGTGCCCTCATTACAGGTAAGCAGCGATTCATCTGCAGCTGCGCCGCAGGTTATGCTATTGCCAATAAACTCAATGGCGTATGGCTTTGCAGGCACTTTAAAGTCAATCGCATCGCCGCTGATGCTACTGATGAAAACCGGACCGGTTTTTGCTTCGGTTGTTTTAGCAATCGTTATCAATGAGCGACTGTTGAGCGGTGCTTCAATTTGTAAAGTTGCGCTTTGGCCGGCCATTACACGCATCCGCGTTGCTGCTCCATTGTTTACACTGTATTGTATATAGCCCGGGGGATAACCCGCCGGTACATACACTTTTATGCTACTGCTGCCCTGCGCATAATATTGCAGGTATGCAGCCGAACTTATGAGTTCTATATCGCCATTGGTGCGGATATCGTATCGGCCAATAACTTTTGCAGCCGATAAACTTAGCTGCTGGGCTTTGCAGGATATGCTTCCTGCAATACATATCAGCAGTAGGCACTGCAGAACTTTGCTGTATTTGGTCATGCGATTCTTACTATGATTTGCCTGCTAATGTTTAAAAAAAGTACTGCATTAAAATTGAATGATTAAAGCGCTTAGTGGTTGTAAACTATTGCTGCCATTGGTATTGTACCCCATTACTACGGTGTATTTTCCCGGTAGCTTTACCGTTTGTACTGTATTACTCATGTTGAACATCACACGAATATTTTCGCTTCCATCGCTGCGTATATAATCCAAAACGTTTTCCGTGCTATTACTAAGATCAATTCCACCTTTATTAAGCGCGGAGAAGTTTTTGTGTAACTTAATCAGCGACTGATACCAGCGAAACATGTCAGTACTGAATTGCACACTGTCTTTGGCGGATGGTCCGGGCTGAAAATTATTTCGCGTTTCCGGTTCAAACGTATACTCCGGCCATATTAATGGTTTACGACAGTGCGGATCATCGCCACCCCACATACCCATTTCGTCGCCGGCCCAAATATGGGGTCCTCCCGGTATGGTGAAGGCATACATCAGGTACAGCATCATGCGCTCCACAGCCGCTTCATCGGGTTTGCCCGTTTTGTAATTAGCATCGGCTTGGGGCGTTGCATTGTATTTGTATTTGTGCCGGTTGTAAAAATCGCTGAGTATGCGCGGCGCATCGTGGCTCGATGCCACATTCATCATGGCCGTTCTTGTTTCGGGGCGCAGTCGTTCATATTGCAGCGAAAGACTGTCTGCCAGTTGTTTGGCATTAATAGGAAAATCGGTTTCTGCAAAATAGTATCGTGCAGGCCGGTACACCTGATAAAACATCACCGCATCAAACATGTCGCCGGTGGTGTAAGGTGTTGGGTCCATTAAAATATCGGGCCATGTTTCCCACCATATTTCGCCTACCAGATAGGTATTCTTTTTTATGCTGCGCACTTCTTTGCGCAGATCGCGCCAAAAGCCCAAACCGATCTGATCGGCTACGTCAAGCCGGTATCCGTCAATTCCTTTCGCCGTATCGCCATCCGGCGCAAGCCATCTTTTGGTAACGGCAAACACATGTTTTTTGGCGCCTTCATTCAGGTTGCCTTCGTACGGCTTGCCATTAATACGTTCCGAAGTAACGTCTACCTTAGCCAGTTCCGGCAGGCTGTTGATATTCAGCCAGCCCTGGTAGGCAAATTCGTTGCTGTCAGTTTTGGGGTCGTCGAAAGATTTGATAGCATACCATGATTTGTAGGGAGATTTTTCCTGATTTTTCAATACATCCTGCCATGCCCAAAATAAAGTGCCGGTATGGTTCCAACTGTAGTCCATTACAATACGCATATCGCGCCAATGCAGTTCTTTCACCAATTGCAGGAATAATTTATCGGCTGCTGTCCATTCCCAACTATCCGGATTTGATGGGTCTTCTTTTGCCATGATGGCCAAATCGCCTGCAGGATCGGGTCCAAAATAGGCATCCACATGATGGTAGGCACTGGCATCGTATTTATGCGACGAAGGGGCATGATTAATGGGATTCAGATAAATGGCATTCACCCCCAGGCTTTGCAGATAGTCGAGTTTATCAATTACCCCCTGCAGATCGCCTCCGTAGCGACGGTGCATATGCATATAACCAAAATCGCCTTTGAAAGAAGCTTCCCAACCCCGGCGGGTATACCAATCCTGAGTCCAGGGGGTTATTTGCCAATCTTCCGGAGGCATATGTCCGATAGGTGGTATGCCAATGCTTTCCCGCGTAGGGTCGTTGGTGGTATCGCCATTATAAAAGCGATCCACAAAAATTTGGTACCAAATGGTGCTGTCCGCCCATGTAGGCGGCATGGCAAAAAATTCATCGTCCTTTACCTCTTCTTTTCCGCAGGAAAGCAGTAATGCTAATGCTATAAAGGCGAGATAAGGATGTAATATATTTTTCATAATCGGCAGGGTCAAAGTAAAGCATTTTGCTTTTCGCTGTTTTTGCTAAAGCCATTGCTTTGGCTGGAAAAATTTTGGATAGCGGGCTAATCAATCGGAAACAGCAAAGCAAATTCACCTATTTTTCACCGCAATAAGCGAAACTTTTTCTATGTCATTATTTCGAAAGAAACCTATCCGCGAAACCGTATCCGATTCCGGGCACGATGAGTTTGGCGGAGAACTACACAAGATATTGGGTGTACGCGATCTCACTTTTTTGGGCATTGCTGCAATTGTTGGCGCCGGCATATTCAGCACCATTGGTGCTGCGGCTTATAATGGTGGTCCGGGAATATCGCTGTTGTTTGTCATAACAGCCGTTACCTGCGGATTTTCAGCCCTTTGCTATGCCGAATTTGCCAGCCGTGTTCCTGTTAGCGGCAGTGCATATACATATGCCTATGTGAGCTTTGGTGAGTTGGTAGCCTGGATTATCGGCTGGGCACTTATTTTGGAATATGCCATTGGCAATATTGTTGTAGCCATTAGTTGGAGTAGTTATTTCAATAACCTGCTGCATGGTTTGGGTTTGCATTTGCCTTTTTGGATTACTACCAATGGCGCTACCGCTGCCGAACTTTATGCCAAAGCGCAGGAAGCCGTTGCCGCAGGTGTTCCACTTACTACCGATTTGCAGGATGCACTTACCGGCTACCCTGATGCCCCTATGTTTGGTAGCACTAAACTATTTCTGAATATTCCGGCATTTGCCATTGTGGTGTTTATTACCTGGCTTGCCTTTATTGGCATGAAGGAAAGCAAGCGCAGTGCAAACTTCATGGTGATTTTTAAATTGATAGTTATATCACTGGTTATTCTGCTGGGCTTTTTTTATGTGTCGCCCGAAAACTGGTCGCCATTTTTGCCCAACGGCTTTGGGGGTGTGCTGGCCGGAGTAAGCGCTGTATTCTATGCCTATATTGGCTTTGATGCCATTAGTACCACAGCCGAGGAATGTAAAAATCCACAGCGCGACTTGCCGCGAGGTATGATTTATTCCCTGCTCATATGTACCGTGTTGTACATCCTGATTTCATTGGTGCTTACAGGCATGGTTAATTATACCGAGCTTAATGTAGAAGACCCGCTGGCTTTCGTTTTTGAACGATTGAATCTTCACTGGATTGGCTACATCATCAGCATTAGTGCGGTGGTAGCTACCACCAGCGTGTTGCTGGTATTTCAAATAGGGCAGCCCCGCATATGGATGAGTATGAG
>JAHEMO010000290.1 GCA_024643625.1 Chitinophagaceae bacterium | reverse complement strand
TGCTCTTTATACGCCGTATCAGTTCACTCGAATCAGGTTTAAAAGGGACAATTGCATATTTACCCTTGCTTTCTTTCAGTTCTGCATAAGCCCATTCGGCAATATCAAGCCGAAGCCCCGCCTCCATTTTTGTGGTATCGGGCCCGTGGCACTTAAAGCATTTATCGCTGAGTATTGGACGGATATGAAAATTGTAACTGATGTCATCAACTGCAATTTCAGTTTGGTTTTGGCAGCCATTAGCCAATACCAAACATGCGGCTACTGATAAAGTGAGGGATATAAAATGCAATTTCATACGGTGCTGACTGATTCGAGGGGGAAAGGTACAAGAAACATATGCATGATTCTGAGGCGTAATTATGTAAAGAATTTAAGCATTACCCTATGTTCGCCGGAAATATCCGTTTTTTTTGTTTTGTAAAAAACAGCTGTTTGCCATGATGAGCGTACAATGCTTGCTACGCCATATGGCCATGGAGAAAGGGTGATAACATGGGAAATGGAATGGCATTTATACGCGGAACCAGCAGTAAGGCAATACCTGTATTGCTTTTTGCTTTGTTGTGGGGCGGACTGGCGCAGAGTCAATCCCCTCATGCTGCGGCACCCAATGTTTTGCTTATTGTAGTGGACGATCTTGGCTATCATGATCTCGCTTATACCGGGAATAACGCCGTCCAAACTCCCCACATGGATGCGATTGCGCAACAGGGCATATTTTTTGCAGAAGCCTATACTACTTCTCCTATATGCGGCCCATCGCGACAAGCCATTTTTACCGGACGCTACCCACAGCGCTTTGGCAATGAGTACATGCCATATGATAATCTACATCCAAGCGTAGCGAAGCAAATACGCCATTACTATCAATCGGTTGGCCGCGGAAATGAAGGCCTCAACACGCTCAAACCAAATTTGATTGCCAGCCGAAGTAATTTTCATGATGGCTTGCCTTCCACTGAAATTACGCTGGCCGAATTGCTGCATAAGCAGGGCTATGCTACCGGTATGATTGGTAAGTGGAATATTGGCGTTGGGGATGGTTTTTATCCTGATCAGCGAGGCTTCGACTATAGCTATTATTTTGAAGCAGCACTTACACGGTACGTTGATCATCGTGTTGACCAAAGCCCTTATGCACAATGCCGCCTGCCCTATGCCTTTAGCGATATACCGGCCTGGGCGCCGCGTTGGGGTTCTACGGCCATTCGGCAAGGGCGACAAGAAGTTATAGATAGCGGATATCTTACTTTTTCGCTGGCGCAAAAAGCATGTGATTTTATTGGTACACATGCCATGGATGACAGGCCTTTTTTTCTCACCCTCGCCTTTAATGCGCCGCACGATCCCTTTGAAGCACCCAAGGTTTATGTAGATAAAATATCAGGCGTGCAGGATTCCGTTAAACGCATTTATTATGCCATGATAGAGGCGCTTGATGATGCGGTAGGCAGTGTAATGAAGCAGTTGGAAAAAAGCGGCTTGACAGACAATACGATGGTGGTTTTTGTAAGCGACAATGGCGGTGCAAGCTATACCCGAGCTACCACCAATGCACCCTTGCGTGGTGGTAAATGCACGCAATTTGATGGTGGCCTCAAAGTGCCGATGTTTATGCGTTTACCCAAAGGTGTTCATGCACAAATTCGGTATGATAATCCCGTGAGTACATTAGATATTTTCAGCACTATTGCTGCTGCAACCCAATCGGTATTGCCTGCTGATAGAAAGTATGACGGTGTAAACCTGTTGCCTTATTTGCAAGCCCCCAACGATACAATGCCGCACCATAGTTTTTATTGGCGCAATGGCTATGCCAAAGCCATACGATCGGGGAAATGGAAATTGTATAGTAATGTGAAAGACAGGCAAACATACCTATTTGATTTGCAGTCAGATCCCGGCGAAACGACAGACTTGCGCAAACAATTTCCAACGGTTGTACAACAGCTAAAGGCACAATTAGCGCAGTGGGAAAAAAGCGAAACCGTTGCGCCTCGGTGGCCAAGCGCAGCTTCTGTTATTATTAATGTAAATGGTGAATGGGTGCGTTTCCCAACCTGACATCAATCCTTTGCTACTGCGCAAACCATTGCACAAACCTTTGCCACCAAGCATATTCATGCGCATGCAAAATACCATATTGCATAACCAGCAGCAAAGCCAGTGCAAAGGGGAAAATATAGCGACGCTTTTTTGCCCGCAGGTCGGCCACTGACAATAAGATCAACACCATGTCGGCCAGTGCAAAACCGAACACGGGGGCCAGAGGTTGCCCATCTATTTGCGGTGCATAGTGTAGTAGTGCGGGTATATGAATGTGTATGATGCGGTCTGTAGCCGGGGTAAGAAATGGGAATACCGTACAGATCATATACCGAGCGTGTATGGCAGCGTGCTTGCGTTGGTAAATAGCCATTCCATAAAAAACTGCAAATGCCAGCAATGAAAAGAATACAAGGGCAGCAAAATGGTATTGTCCATTTGCCAGTTGCGGGGCTTTTTGCAGCCGATAGTGCAGCAGATCGGTTGTCGTGAAAAAGATGGCAGGCACCAGTACATAGCTAACGGTACCGAGGCGCCTGTGCCATGCATTTTTTTTGCGACGGATGAGTAAGGGTTGCGCTATCAGCATGGCACACCATGCAAAAAGGCAAAAGCCATGCAGGTGCATGCGATAGTTCTCTTGCTGCGAGATTCGGGTAATATAGGTGAGCCAAAAACCGGTAAGCACCAGCAAGGCAAACACACCAAAAAAAAGATAGCTCTGCCGAAAGATTAGTTTTTCAATTTTCATAGGTAAAGTCTGTGTGGCGGCCGGGCAATATCTGCATTTGTAGTAAAATTGTTGCAGCCAGGTATGAATTCATGCACAAGCCACAATCCCTTGCGATAAATTCCCGGGGTAGTACTTCAGCAACTGACGTACCTTTTCAATAGTTTTTTATCCTCAATCATTTTGCTATGCGCATCCTTGTATATTGTTTATTACTGCCCTTTTTTTCCATTGCACAAAGCATTGGTTTGGAAACGCTTATTGGCAAACCGATTAGTTCGCCCGAGTTTGTCCAGTTGCAGCAACAAACACAGATGGAAGAGCTTACCATGGAGCAGCGAAAAATTGGCGGCAAAGTCATTGAACAGCATTGGATATTTAAAGGACCCGATTACCATGGTCGCGTAAAGGCCGCTACCCAAGGTGGTGGCGAAATGGTAGTGGCTGAACTTAGTTTTTATAGACCCTCAAAGCAATCGCCCAAAGTAAAAGGGAAGGCCACCAACGCGCCATTACCCCTGGGCATGAGCTGGGATATGACGGAGCCTCAGTTGCGCCAGAAAATTGGCAACTCCCGCGATGCATGGGTGCGCTACAACGGCTACGAATTGCAATGCGTGGGTTTTACCGAAAATAGCGATTTCAAAATGAATCGTTTCTATATCAGGCAGGCAGTACAGTACACCTATACGCCGCCCCCCGTTACCACATCGTCTGGCTATTATCCGCCGCCAACGATGGTCAAAATCATCAACAATATGCAGGCCAGTGGCTGGTATGAACACACCCGGAAACTTGTACCCTTTCCACCCAAAAAGGCAGGAGAGATGACCACGGTGGAAATACCCATTTCCTCGCCTGAGCGCTGGCAGGGCAATGTGTATTATGTAACCACCGAGCACACATTGGGCGGCTATGTATTCGTAGTAGAAAAGGATGGGAAGCTGACTGAACTAAAACCCGTTCCCGGTAACGATTCTTTCAATTTATACGATGCGGGCAAAGCCATTAAAGGTGGCAGAACATTTACCATCCGGGTGATGAGCGATGGAACCAACGAACGCTCGACCATTGTGGTGTATGGGTTTGGTAAAAATTAAGCTGCTCCATATCCAATTCATTCCGCCTGACTGTCCATTGTTGATGCCAGCCATTAAGATTAAACCAAAAAAACTAACAACTGTTAGTTTTTGAAGTCAAAGCCGTTATTTTTACCCTTGAAAGCAACGCTTATGGCCATAACAGAGATCGCAAAACATTTTCAGGACAAGATTGACCGCGACATCAAAATAGAGCCCAAAGACTGGATGCCGGA
>JAHEMO010000058.1:14324-15529 GCA_024643625.1 Chitinophagaceae bacterium | reverse complement strand
TAAGCTATTGCAGCAAAATGATTGAATCGCAGAGCTACAAATTTATTCGCGATAATGGAACGCTGAATTATTCCGAGTTTGCTACTGATCCTTGTAAGTCTATGTTTGGAAAAGTAATGTCGTATTTCATTCCAACACTTCCCAACATGACGGACAATCCTAAAGTACATGTTGCCAGAATTGGCGATCAATGGACTGCCCTGGGCGAAACGCAAGTGCAGGTTATTTTTGATAAGGATACTTTGGAAAGCGTTGGTGTTACTGAGTATGCGCCTAAAAACTTTGCTTACAAAACCACGGCGCATCCGCATTTTGAAAACGATAGTGCATGGAATGTTGTCATTAAGTTTGGGATGTTTAGCTACTATCAAATTTACGATACGGCAAAACAAGGTAATAAGCCGGTGGCCAGTATTCCGGTAGACAAGCCCTCGTATTTACATGGCTTTGGTATTACGGAAAACTATTTCATTATTGTGGCACCACCATTAGTGGTTACACCCATACAATTGTTGTATTGGCAGCGTCCATATATCGAAAACCACAAGTGGATTCCTGAGCGAGGTACTATTTTTTATGTGATAGACAAGCGTACGGGAAAGTTGCAGGGTAAATACAAGACGGATCCATTTTTCCTTTTCCACCATGTAAATGCTTGGGAGCAGCAAGATGGGCTGGTGATGGATATAAATGCCTATGATGATGATGCGATTGTACGCAGTTATTATCTGCGCGAATTGGAAAGGCCGGATTTACAATTGCCAAAAGGAACTTTGCGTCGCTACAACCTTTCATTTACAACGGGTAAAATAGAACAGCAAATTATTAGTGAGGCTTGTCTTGAACTACCGCGCATAGATTACCATCGCTTCAACACCAACCGGCAGTATCGTTTTGTATATGGTGTAAGTGTGCATCCGCAGCACCCGGTTGGTTTTTACAATAGTTTGGTCAAAATTGACAGTACGTCTGGCCATAATGAATATTGGTACCAGGAGGGTTGCTATCCCGGCGAACCATGTTTTGTACCCTCGCCTGATGGCAAAACCGATGAAGACGGTGTGCTGCTAAGTATTGTACTTGATGTGCATGCCGGCAATTCTTTTCTGCTGGTGCTGGATGCAAAAACGATGATGCAAATGGCAAGGGCTACTGTTCCCTATCCTGTTCTCTATGGGTTTCATGGCGAATATTTTGCCTGATTT
>JAHEMO010000058.1:7283-14224 GCA_024643625.1 Chitinophagaceae bacterium | reverse complement strand
ATGGTGTCGGTAGTGTCTGGATCATAAGCCGCCACCGGTGCCGGCGGTGCTTCAATGGTTTCCGTTGTTGTGGTTTCTGTATCACCACAGGCGGTAATGGTCAGCATGGCTGCTGCTACAAAAGCATACAATTTCATTTTCGATATTTTTTTCCATGTAAAGAAAAATCATTGCCTGCAAAGGTTTTGCAAAAGCGAAGCCAGCCTGGGACAATTTAGTTGTGACAGTTCCGGTTGCTGCCGTTTCTCACCAGACGATAGATATTATTATCGGTTAAGTTTACTTCAACACACTGCTTTGTATTGGTATTGTAAAAGAAGGAGTGATTTTCTCCGTCGGCGTAATAGCTATCCACCATTTTGAAACCGCGGTTATAAAACTGCTGTTCGGCCCATCCGGCTGATTTACCTTGCAAGTCCGTCACATTTACAAAGTTGCTGTATCCACCATTGCCGGAATGATATTGAGTGTCATTGCGACGCTGATCTACACCTGCATTGTACCCTTTGGAATACGCGTCTTTTTCATTCTGGTTGTAAGAGTAATTATGGTAGCTATTGTTGTATAGTCCGTCTCTGTAACCGCGTTCAAATTCAGCTTCAAGTTGCGGATCGTCGTAGTGTTTTTTGTCATCGTGATGATGGCTCTTATTTGCCAGAAGAGCAGCACCTATTGCCGCAGCAGCTACAGCGGCAATAGCAATAGCAGCACCATTATTATTTTTCACCTGATCGGGTTTGGCAGGATCCGGCGACGGGCTATGTACATTGGTTTGGTTACAATCTACCGGGTCAGCAAAATCCAAAGAGGCATAGCGACCATCCTTCGTTGTTACACAAATGCATTCTTTTTTCTTGGGGCTCCACCAATAGCCAAATGTGCTTTCGTTTCCCTGGTGCAAATCAATCAAATGAAAACCGCGTTGCTCAAGTAAAGCTTGGCCCGAAGATGCACGGGTGTCAATTAAATCGGCCACATCATCAGGTGGCAGTTTTCCTGATAAGTTACTGGTGTGGATAGCGCTTGAACTGCAATCGCTGCCGGTAGTGCCTGTAATAGAAGTATACTTACCATCATAAGTGACTACGGTAATGCATTCCTTCTTTTTTTCATTCCACCAGTAGCTGTATTTGCGATCGTAACCCTCTGTTAGCTTTTTAAATTCGTAGCCTCTGGCTTTTAAAGCTTCTTCGCCGGAGGACGCCCTGATATTTACAAGGTCTTCAAGATTGTAGGGGACATATTGGCCATAGCTAAACATAAATAGGGGCGAGGCCATTAGCAGAATCGTTGCAAGATACTTTTTCATTTGCGCAGAAATTGTTAGGTGATAGTTAGAGGAAAAAAGCATTTTAGATTGGCGGAAAATTATTGGACTTGGGACAAATCATCAAAATTAAAGGGCGAATACCCTGATAAATTTGACGAAGCGACCCCGATAGTAGTTGTTAAGTGTCGTGGTGGTTACGCCGTATGCTTTGCCTGAAGTACTGTGAATAAAGGACAGCTTTCCTTTACCATCATTTTCTGCAACAATGCCCATATGACCCACCACCCTAATAGTACTGTCAGTGCCGGTAAAAAGAATCAGATCGCCGGGCTTAACTTCTGCTTCGGGCACTTCGCGTCCAAAATGGGTAAAGTCCACAGATGAGCGAGGCACCGTGTATTTGAAATGGTTGAAGACGTAAGAAATAAATCCTGAACAATCAAATCCCCTGGCCGGATCGGTGCTGCCATATAAATATGGTGTTCCTGTAAGGCTTTTGGCAAAAGACAAAAAGTCGTCTGGCAAAGGGGGCAAGCTATCCGTTGTGGCAACCACAGCATGGGTCACTGGGACTGCGGTTTCATAATCCGTCACATTTGCCGCGCATGAAAAGCTTATCAATACCACAGCGGTCAGAATTTTTTGCATAATGCAAATTAAGGGGTAGAATAGTTGATTCGTTTTGTCCGCCTTTTATTCGGTTTTATCCATAAAAAGCTGGTATTTTGACCAACCTGCATACCTTTATGATTCAATAAATTTGAGTTTATGCATAAAAAATTAATACTCGCTGCAGCGGCTGTCCTATTTGCCTTTGGAACTACCGTAATGGCACAAGTGGTTAAAGTGCCCGACAATGCCAAAGAAACTTTTGCTAAGGCCTACCCAAAAGCCAAAAATGTAAAATGGCATAATAATGTTGCCAATTACGATGCAGATTTTAAAGACGGAAACGATGTTTGCACCGCCCATTTTAATGTGGATGGTACCTGGAAGTTTACCGAGAAGCACGTCAATAAATCAACTATTCCCGCTCCTGCGTGGGATACCTACCAAAAAAGCAAGTATCGGGATTGGAAGCTTAAAACAACCCGATTTATTGAGAATAACGATGGTCAAAAGGCCTATCGATTTGAGTGCAAAAAAGGAGTTGAAACGATGTACCTGTTTATAGACAAGTCCGGAAAAGTCATTAAGGAGAATCCCTCTGTAGGTCTCTAATTGATGTGTAATACATAAGCGGCGCATTATCTTCGGGTAGTGCGCTGTTTTTTTTGCCCCATTACAATATCCCGGGCTGGGTTTTAAATCAGGTATCGCAAATGTTGCAACATAAACGAATGTTTTTGGGTATTGGCGCAGCTATTGTGCTCAGTTTTATAATGCATTTGCCGCATTTGAAAAAAGATCTCATGGGTATGCATGTATGGCGGCAGGCCCAAACACAGAATACCGTCATCAGCTTCTACGAGGAAGATATGAATATCCTTAATCCAAGGCGAAGTAGCAGAGGTAACACCGACGGCATCTTCCGTATGGAGTTACCTTTAATGCAATGGTTAATTGCCTCGGCGTATAAGGCAACAGGCGAGCATATTGTGGTGACAAGGCTTTACATGTTTTGTATTTACGCCTTTGGCATAATGGGGTTTGGCCTGTTGGGTTATATTTTTTTTCAATCTCGTACAGCAGGAGTTATAGGGGCATGGGCGTTTAGCTTTTCTCCCGAAATGTTTTATTTCGGCATCAATCCTCTACCCGATGTTATGGCAGTATCCATTACGGCATGGGGTTTGTATTTCATAATGCGGTACCGGCATTTTGGTCAGTTGCATAATTGGGTTATCGGATGCCTCTTGCTCATGTTGGCCGCGTTGGTTAAACTGCCATTTGTATTATTCTTTGGTGTTCCCTTCTGCTATTTGTTGCAGTTGTTTTGGCCAACGAAATCGGTTAAAGCAATAGGCAATTTGACAGCTGTTGCCATCCTGGCCTTGCTGCCGGTGGCAGCCTGGTATGTACCTGCCATTGTTAGTTGGCAAGGCAATGGTATTGTGGGCGGCGTGCTTGCATCTGATACGTCAATTGCTGTACTTTATGGCTACCTGATACATCATCTCTTTTCAACAGTTCCAGAGTTATTGGTGAACTATGCTGCAATGCCTTTGATGCTGTTCGCATTTTATCAGTTCATCAAGCAACGCAAATATTTGGATGCAAGATTTAGCCTTTTGCTGCCCACTTTTATAGCAGTGACGGCGTATTTTTTGTACGAGCTAAATATGATTGAGAAAGTACACGACTACTATCTCTTCCCTTTTTATCCTTTTATAATTATTACAGTGGTGTATGGTGCACTAAGCCTGTGGCAGCTTTCGTCATGGCGCTGGTTGGTTTGGTTGTTGGTGCTTGCGCTTCCCATCACAGCCGGTATACGAACCGCCAATAGCTGGGATGAACAGCGTCCCGGATTTAATGCAGATTTGTTGTTGCATAAGCAAGAATTACAAGCCGCAGCACCCGATAATGGCTTATGCGTAGTTGGGAATGATATTTCGCAGCATATTTGGTTTTATTACCTGCATAAAAAAGGATGGGCTTTCGATCAGGATAATTTTGATGTGCGCAAATTGCAGGAGAAAATAAATTTGGGGGCGAGGTATTTATATACGGATAGTAAATTGGTGTCTGCCAATAAAGAGATAATACCGCTGCTGGATACTTTGTTATTGCAGAGAGGTACTATCATGGTGTATAAGCTTAAAAATTATGAGGGAAATAAATGATTAACGGTAAAAAAGTAGTGGTAGTGATGCCCGGCTACAATGCTGCTGAAACCCTTGCGGCTACCTACAACGAAATCCCTTTTGATATTGTGGATGAAGTACTGTTGGTGGATGATGCGAGTACTGATGCTACAGTGCATTTGGCGCAAAAGCTTGGTCTTCGGCATATAGTACAGCACGAAACCAACAAAGGGTATGGGGCAAACCAAAAGACTTGTTATGCCTATGCGGCAGAACTCGGCGCGGATATCATCATCATGCTACATCCCGATTATCAGTATACCCCAAAATTGATTCGTGCCATGTGCAGCATTATTGCGGATCATGTATATCCGGTTGTGCTTGCTTCGCGTATTTTGGGCAACGGCGCATTGAGTGGCGGTATGCCCTTATATAAGTATTTCTTTAACCGCTTGCTTACCCTGATGCAAAACCTGCTGATGGCCCAAAAGCTAAGTGAGTACCACACCGGTTACCGGGCCTTTGATGCGAAGGTTTTGCGTGAAATAGGATTTGCTAATAACAGCAACGACTTTGTATTTGATAATGAACTGCTTGCGCAAATTATGATGAAGGGGCATAAGATTGGAGAAGTCACTTGTCCTACAAAATATTTTGAGGAAGCGTCAAGCATCAATTTTGCACGCAGTGTAAAGTATGGGATGGGTGTAATACGGGTATCCCTGCAATATCGACTGCATAAATGGGGCTTCAAACAAAAACTTTTTACATCGGCTTAATGCGTTGCAACATGCGTTCGATACCTGCTTGCAGGCCAATAGGCGACCGCATTAATATTTGTTTCATTTTGGTAATATCAGGCGATCTTCTGCTCATATCCCCTTCTGCCAGGGGTGGCAGGTGAACGATTTCTGATGATGAACCTGTAAGGCTGATAATGCGTTCAGCGAGTTTTAGCATGCTTATTTCTTCATCACTTCCAATATTGATAGTGTTATTAACTGCAAGGGCGTGGTCGATAGCCGCAATGGTTGCGGCGATATTGTCATCGATGTAACAAAAGGTTCTTGTCTGACTGCCATCACCGTATATTTCAATTGGATGGTTGGCTAACGCCTTCTGTATAAAACGGGGCAGTACAAAATCATCGCTTTGTAAGGGCCCATAAGTATTGAAAAACCTGAAGATGGTATAGGGCAATCCATATTCTTTTTCGTAGGATTTGCAAAATGCTTCACCAACATTTTTCACCACTGCATAAGGCAGGCGGGAGTTCAGGGGTGTTGTTTCTTCGTGCTGTGGTATGCTTACCGGTTCGCCATACACTTCTGAAGAGGAGGAATAGAAGACCCTTTTGACGCCGGTATTTTTGGCCAGTTCGAAAATGTTTTTTATGCCATCAATATCCCTGAGTACACTCACCGGATTATCGAGCGTGCGGGCCACACCCACTACCGCAGCATAATGAAATACAAGATCGAAGCGATAAGCAAGCATGATGGCCGACATATCTTCGAAGCGATTTACATCTGCCTTAATAAACCTGAAGTTAGCGTGTGAAGAGGGGGGAAGTTTAGCAGTTTGACCCGTACTAAGGTTATCAACTGCAACTACAAAATAGCCGGGATTACTGACCAGAGAACTGGCGAGACTTGCGCCAATATTACCTGCGCCTCCTGTAATTAATACTTTGGTAAGTTGCGTCATATCTGCAACATATCTATATGCTTTGGATTAGCCAAAAAATAGCTGAGCGCCCTGCTGAGTTGGTGCATTAGCTATACTGTTCTAACATTGCCAAGCCAAGCAATCATTACAGCGCAATGCCCCAAACAAAAGCTTTTCTTGTTTTTTTCAATGGTCGCTCCAATGCCGGTGGGGCTGAGCGCATGGTTGGGTATCTTGAAGATTATTTGGTAAGCAGAGGTATAACAACCCAAATAGTAGATGAGGATCTTTTACGGCATACATGGTTGGGTAGATTGTATTGGAAGCTATTTGGCGTAAGACATTTTGAAAAGCGCAGACTTATTTATATGGCTCGCTTTGCAAGCGCTTATGCATGGTGGCGCCGAAGGCCCGGACAGTTTTGGGTGAGCAATGGAGAAGCAACCCCGTTTTTTCCGGTTGATCTGGTAATAAGCCAGGGATGCTACCATATAATGGAAAGGGCTTATGGCAGAAAAGAGGAGGAGCTAAGCCGTATTGCAAAATTGCAGATGCGTGGCATTCGCATAGCGCGTCAGGTTATTGCGGTTACAGATCAGGTAAAACGAAATCTTGTAAAGTATTATGGTATTTCGCCGGAAAAAATTGCGATAGTGGCTAATCGGGTGGATACCGATTTTTTCAAGCCGGGCATTAAATCGCAAAAAAATAATAAGACATTACTGTATGCAGGGCGATTGGAAAATGGCAAAGGTCTTCCTTTATTGCTTTCCCTGGCTGAAGCTATCGAAAAGCAGCAGGAATGGCGATTACTTATTGCCTGCAATAATCAGCAGCATGCTGAAATGTTTCGGCAGTTTTCCAGAACGGATATTATAATTGGTCTGGGGCTTCATAATATGAACGAAAAGGCTTACCAGCAGTGCGATGTAGTTATTTTTCCCTCCTTGTTTGAAAGTTTTGGTATGATAACCATTGAAGCCCTGAGCGCCGGTGTACCGGTCCTGGCTACGCCGGTGGGTATTATTCCGCAAATGGCAGAACAAAATTTTCCTGGAGTTTATGTGTTACACGAATCAAACGGTGACGAGTTGATCCTTCGTTGCAATGAAATTGTCCTTGATTTTGCCGATGTTGACAGAACCGCATTACATCAGCAAATCAAAGATGACTACGGAATTGAATCGTATAGAATACGCCTTGATGAAGTGTTAGCCACAAGATTAAACCTGCAACAGCATGGATAGAATTGCACT
>JAHEMO010000058.1:0-7183 GCA_024643625.1 Chitinophagaceae bacterium | reverse complement strand
GAAGTTTATCTTGCTGCAGAAAATCACAGCTTCGAAAGTTTTTACAACGAGATGGAACTGACGGCTTTGCCACATGAAGCTGCTATTTATGGGGAGTACTTATTGAAGACGAGGCTAATTGATATACTGCCGGTGGAAGGTTTTTTCAAGGTATTTCACTACAAAGAGCAATTCGAGCTTGAAAGATCCCAATTCGATATGGAAAGGTTGAAGAAGAATTACATGGGCATTATCATGCAGAGTAATTGGCATCATGAAGATGACATGCCGCCTGAAGAAAAAAAATGGTGGCAAAAAATATTGGGTCGTTAGGGGAGCAAGCCAATGCTGCGGAAAGATTCGTCCAAATGCTGATAGCTTATCTCTTGCGTAAAACATGCGTCGTAGCAGGCGCGTGCCAGGAGCGATTGCTCAGCATAGTATTCGCTATGGCCTAGCAGATTGTTGATATGATTGGCAAAGGTTTGTGCATCGTTGGTTGATAAACATCCGTTAGCAATGCGCATCGGCATACCATCGAGTCCGCGTTCGTTACAAACCACAGGCAGCCCGTTGGCAAGCGCTTCTACTACTTTTATTTTCAAACCTGTTCCTGTGAGCATCGGACAAATGGCAATGCTACTTCTTTGATACCAATCGTTTATATCTTCTGCATAATGCACACCGTTGAAGTGCTTTGCGTAAGCAGATAGATGTGGCACAATGGTGCCAATTACCGTAATGTTTAGTGTTGCACTCAACCGCGGTTGCACCTCTTTAAAAAACCAGGTGGCGCTGCGCAGATTATGGGGATTGTCTGTAGCTACATAAATAATATCAATATCTTTTTGGCTGCTGCCGCCAATAGGCGCATTTACCCATGCGGGTATATAGTCCACTTTGGGTCCCATCATTTGTGCGTATAAGTATTGTTCTTCCGGCGATATGGCCCATACACGGTTAAAGAAATTCAGCCGGCGCATTTCATCACCAAAAGCTACACCGGGTTGCAACCCATTGTCTAGAACATGTTGGGCTGTCAGGAAATCATGCGTGTCTATAATGCAGGGTGTATTACGCACAAGGTCATTATCATATATTAAGTGAGCCCAATAGGCATAGCTGATAATAATGGCATCGTATTGGCCTGCGGATATTATTTTATCAAATTGGCGCCTTAGATGAAGCGTGGTATGGTTGGGTATTGAAGTTTCAATCTTTCCTATTTTCATGTCGTACAGCATATGCCACAACTTGTAGCCAAAGAAATAGGTGAGGGGATTGTTTTTGGGCGGTTTGCGTTGCAGTATAAAAAGCTTATCTGTGTAGTTCATTTGCCGGAACTTATCAGTCGTTTCCGTTGTCCATTTGCCCCAGTCTTCCTGACTCATAAAATCTACAACAAACCCTCGTTCCTGCATATAAGCCAACAACCCCAGGGCGCGCCTGCAACTTCCGGTATTGTTATCGGCGGGATTGAGCGGAAAGAAATATAAGATACGTTTCATGGCAGTTAGTAATCTGTGTATTGAAGCGATGGCGCTTGCACTACATTCGCAAATAAATGTAATGAGTTTTGCATCATGCGCAGGGTCATAAAATAATAACAGGTATTGATATCGTTGTGCCTTCTTATCGTGTAAGCGATGAATATCTTATGCCAATCCTTGCTCTGCAGGATGATCGTGCTACGGTTCGGTTTATAATAGTGCTTGATAATCCCGAGGCAATTATTTCGCCCAATCTGCATGAAATACTCACGCAAAGAAGGGATGTTAGTCTCGTAGTTAATGCCTCCAATCTAGGTTTTTCTGCTGCACGCAATAAGGGGATCGGATTAGCTACACAGGCATTCGTTTTGCTGCTGGATGATGATATTATACCAAGTAACAATTTGCTCAGTTTTTATGTTGATGCGCTTTTGCAAAAACCGGATGCGATAGGGTTTGCCGGTCCGGTATTTATGCCCAAACCATTTAATGCATCAACCATTGCTCTTGATTTATTGGGTGTAACAACACATTTTAGCAAACCTGCTTACACAGATACCCTGAAATGGACCCCAACCGCTAATGTTTTGATCAGACGCGATTTGCTTCAGCAGCAGCTCTTTGATGAGGATTTGCAATTTGGTGGTGAGGACATTGCCCTGCTCACAAAAATTGCTTTTGACAATAATGCCTACTGGTTGAGTGTACCTGCAGCTGCAGTGGAGCATCCATGGTGGAACGCAGGTAAGTCCCAATACAAAAGGATGTTTCGTTATGGGCGCGCAGCTACCGATGTGATATTACTGAAACATATTCGCCCATACACCTATATCGACTTCCCCAATTCAATAGAGTGGTCGGTGCTGTGGTTGCTTAGCTTGCCGGCATGGGTTTATTTACAAAGCACAAAAATGGCCTGGCCAGTGGTCACATTATTTTGGGTGGTAGAATTCTTAATGGCCATAATCATTGTTGTATCGCAGCGCCGTTTCAGTTTACCGGTGGCCTGGCAATATTTCATGCACAAAATAGCACGCGAAGCAGGTGCTTTTTGGCAGGTGTTATGGTACGGTAAATGGTTTGCTTTCAGCAGACGAATGGATGCGGGTTTCGCCAAGCCTCATCCTTCACCCTTCCGTCTCAATCGCTGGAAGATTGTGAAAGGTGTTTTGATTGTATTGGGCATTCTGTTCCTCATATCCATTCGTGCAACGCTTTAGCTGTGTGCTTACCGTTTCCAGATACCAATTAAAATTGCGCTCGGCCTGTGATCTGATTACGAGTGGATGATGCAAATGATAGCAGACTGCTTTCATTTTTACCTTCTTTTGCAAAATACCATTGTTTACCAGACGTGCAGCAAGTTCTATGTCTTCATGGCCCCACCCTTTAAAGCGATTATCGTAGCCATTTGCCCGAATAAAATCGTTTCGCCAGTATGCAAGATTACATCCGTGTACGTTGCCGCTTGCTTTGCGGTATTTGGTAAGTAATTTGGATACAACTGATTGATGCATGGCATTTATCCGGTTCTTAATGCCGCTGCTGTAAGGTCTTATTTTCCTAAGCTTTTTTTGGGTAATGATTTTTTGGGTAAGCGGCTGACCAAGCAGTGTGCGGCTGCCGCGTACATAGTAACCCAATTCTGCAATATTGGCATGATCCTGCACAAAGCCGGGATGGGCAATAATATCGCCGTCCATTTGTACTATGTAGGCGCAATTGGTATTAGCCACTGCTTTATTTAAAATGGTTGTTTTCTGAAATCCATCGCGTTGCTGCCAGATATGCTTTATGGGAATGGTGAACAACGGGCGGTATTTGTCAACCACCATTTTGGTCCGGTCGTCTGATCCATCGTCGGCTACCAGTATCTCGCGGGGCATTAATGATTGTCGGCTTAAACTGTCAAGCACAAGAGCCAGAGCTTCCGGCCAGTTAAATGTGCTTACAATGAGTGCCAGATCAGGCGTGTGTTGAGGCATGATGGTGAAGGTATTGGTGTATACCGTTGGCACAATAGCTTTGGCCAAGCGATATGGTTTCTTTTAAAATTACTGCATTTTCCGGTTCGCGCTGGCGGGAGTTTTCCGCATGGTGCAAGTGATAAACGATTGCGCCAAGCTTTATAAAACGCTTTTCGCAACCTGCAGCCAACAATCGCGCCACAAACTCCTTGTCCTCGTACCCCCATCCCACAAAATCTTCGTTATAGCCATTAACTTTTACAGCATCCTTGCGCCAAAAAGCCATATTGCATCCGTGGATTTCAAAGCGTTCCATTCCTTTGTTCTTATAGCCGGTAGCAAAAACCGGCCAAAGCCATGGAACGTGGAGGGCACTTGTTTTGTTGCTTACACCTTCTTGCATCAGGCTAATTTTAGCATTACGCTGCAGCAGTTTTTGGTTGGTTAATTTTTCGTTTAAGTAGATTCTGCTTGCCCGTACAAAGCTATTGGGCTTTGCAAATCGAATATGGTCCTCAATAAAATATCGATGCATCAACACATCTCCGTCTATCTGAATGATATAATCAGCAGTAGCTGCAGCAATAGCTTTGTTGCGTATGGCACTTAGTCTAAACCCTTCGTCGGGGTGCCACACATGCTTCACTGGTACTCGGGATTGTTGCTGATATTGCTTTACTACGGCTCCCGTTCTGTCATCGCTACCGTCATCTGCAATTATTATTTCATGGGGCATTACGGTTTGGGCATCAAGACTCATAAGCACCAGTGCCAGTGCATCGGGGCGATTATAAGTAGCTATAATTAGCGAAGTGGTCATTCTGTTTCTGGTATTGGTTGCTCCAAAACAGCAAAGCTTTGCATATCAACCAGCCTGCGATACATGCCGTTCATGCGCATCAGAGTTTCGTGATTGCCGGTTTCTATTATTCTGCCTTTATCTATCACTACAATTTTGTCGGCATTTTGAATGGTACTCAGCCGGTGTGCGATTACTACCGAGGTTCTGTTGCGCATAAGTTTATCCAACGCTTGCTGTACAATTTTTTCTGACCCCGTATCCAGGGCAGATGTTGCTTCATCAAGCAACATTATGGGTGGATTTTGCAGGATAGCACGGGCTATGCAGATACGCTGCCTTTGCCCACCGGAGAGTTTCACTCCCCGGTCACCAATATTGGTATCATAACCATGCGGCGTTTGCGCAATAAATTCATGCGCATTGGCAATTTTTGCAGCTTCCATTACTTCCTGCAGCGTGAAGTTGGTTTTACCAAAAGCAATGTTGTTGAAAATGGTATCGTTAAAGAGAATGGAATCCTGGCTCACTACGCCCATCAATCCCCGAACCGATGCGAGGGTATAATCCCGCAAATTTTTTCCGTCAAGATAAACTTCACCTTTTGCCGGCTCAATAAATCGGGGAAGTAAATCCATTAGCGTGCTTTTACCACCGCCAGATGGACCTACAAGCGCCACCGTTTCACCCTTATGTATGGAGAGACTGACGTCTTTTAACACCGTAGTTTCACCATAGGCAAAATCTACATGCTGCAATTGAATGCTATCGTGAAAAGCAGACACGGGCACTGCGTCAGGCATGTCTTTGATGGCTGCTTGTTCATCAATTAGGGCTAAAACCCGTTCTCCGGCGCTCAAGCCTGAATGTATTTGTGTGAATGAATTTGAAATGGCTTTTGCCGGTCGCATAATTTGAGAGAACAACGCTATGTAGGCAATAAAAGTCGGTCCGTTTAAACTGTTGCTGTCTGAAATTACCAACGACCCACCATACAATACAATTCCGGCAACGAGCATTACGCCCAAAGTTTCTGATACCGGAGACGCCATCTGCTGTCGCTTAATCATACTGCGCACAATGCTCGTATATCGGCGGTTTTCCTTGCTGAATTTATCTATAACAAATGGTGTGGCATTGAATGCCTGTACAATGCGCATGCCTTGCAGGGCTTCGTCTAAATGGCTTATCATGTTGCCGAAGCTTTCGTGGGAAGCGGTAGCTTGTTCCTTCAGTTTTTTTACAATGCGTGCAATTAGCAATCCTGATAACGGAATAATTAACAGGGAGAAAAGTGTCAGTTGAACCGATATACTGAATAACATAATCAGGTAGGCAATCAGCGTAACCGGCTCTTTAAACAATACCTGTAATGTACCGGTTACCGTGTATTGCACCACCTGCACATCGTTCGACATCTTGGAAATGATATCTCCTTTCCGTTGGCTGCTGAAATAACCCAGATGAAGGTTCATCACATTATTGAACAAAGCTTCGCGCAGATTCATCAGGGTATGCATGCGAAGGTTTTCCATGGTTCTGTCGGACAAATAGCGAAAAACATTGGACAAGAAAACTGAGAGTATAATCACAAGGCACACCAGTTGCAAGGTGCGCATAGGCCCAAAATTTGAGATACCCGCCTGTGCATAGCCTGCGAGGGCGTCAAATATGTTATGCCAACCGTCGTTGGAAGTGGTTTTGACTGCTTCGCTATTGTTAAAAAGAACAGTGAGCAGTGGTGCAAGTAGCGCAAGATTGAGCGTGCCAAAGAGCACCGATAGCAGGGTGAACATTACGTAGGGCCAGGCAAATTTGCTAATGGGCCTTGCGTATGAAAGTAATCTGAAGTAAGTCTTCATGCAGTTTTGCCGAGTTGACGACGGTAATTTACGTTGGCAAAGAAACAATAGCTAACCTAAATCATTCGGTAAAGATGCCCGATAGCCAATACAGGCTGCAAAGGAATGTTTTATGACATGATTGGGCATCACTAAGTTCACTTATGCCATGAGCATTGCGCGATACCCAGCCGGGAAGGGGACGCTTTAGGAACTTGCTAACATGATTATTGTGGCATATTTGCGGGACTCGTAAATATGAAAAAAGTCTTTCTTCATTTTATTTTACTGGTTGGCCTGAGTATATGCTGTTCGAGCGTTATGGCGCAATACCAGGTGGTTGTGCATTTACAACAAATTCATTCTGCTTCCGGTAATATTAAGTTGGCAATTTTCAATAAAGCCGAGGGTTTTCCCAACGAGCGAAAAATGGCCTACAAATTAATGTCTGTGCCTGCGCAAAAAGGCGAAGTGAAACTATCCTTAGGAAAGTTGCCTCCCGGCCGGTATGCTTTAGCTGTGTTTCATGATGAAAATGCAGATGGCCAGTTAAATACAAATATGATTGGCATCCCTTTGGAAGGTTATGCATTCAGCACAAAAACTAAGGCAGGTTTTGGTATACCGGCTTTTGATGATGCCGCGGTTTCTATCAACGGCAGTAAGGAGATTGAAATCCTGCTTGCATATTAATCCCCATACGCCAGGCTCGCCGGGTGCTGATGCTGCAAGTTAAAAACCGTTGTTAACCTGTATATATTTTTTGCCGCTACGGTTTCATTAGTAAGCTGATAGGCCGACGTGTATTGGTACAAAGCCACTATAGCCAGGTTTTTGGCAGGATGTAATTCCAGACCGGTAATTAATCGATTCTGATCAAAAAAATGATTGCCGATCCTTTCTCCTGCATGCAGCATTATTTCATCCGCGGCAATCCATTGGCAAACGGGTTGGTTGGTTTTTTTTGAACGAATAATGGGTAAGGAAAGGCTATGCATGTACCGCAAACGGGTACTATAGTAATTTTTTTTATTGGTGACGGCAGGTGCCTCATGAAAGCGTTGCTCCAGCCGTAGCCGCGAGAAATGCGATATCTTTTTGGTTTGA
>JAHEMO010000289.1 GCA_024643625.1 Chitinophagaceae bacterium | reverse complement strand
TGATATCGGCTTTCTTGAGTGTGAGCAGCTCGATCTTCATTTCCCCCCTTGCTGTGTCTTGCAACAGCAAATGATGAGGTCCTAAAGCCATGTGAGTAGTGTTTGAAAATATTACCGAAACCCATTTGCCCTGAATGTCTGACCAAACGGCTTCAGTATTGTACTTGCAAATTAAGGTATTCTTATTCACCAAAGATTAGGTACAGTCGTAGCCCTGATGGTTATCACCCGGTCTTTTGTGTAGAATGGAAGGCTTTAAGGTAAAAGGGTTCTGCGCTGACCGTATTGGTAAATTTTTTTACAACAAAAGATGCAAACGCCATGCGGATATGAGCCTCTGTTCGGTCAGGATTTCCGGCAAAGCCTGCATGGGGATGCTGGCAAAGCACCTGCCATTTGGCCGCGCCATTACCACCAAATATTATCGGTTGGTTGTGGAGAGAATCGCCAAAACTTTCGGGCTGCAGCACCAGCGCATGCGGGGGCTGATATACCTGCAAGGCATCGTCATAAAGAGCGGTAAATACCTCCATACGGCGGGCATCAATCATAGGGCAAATCCATGCACCGGGCTGTTGTGCAAACGAAGTATCCCGAATGCTTGCCGCCAAAATATCGAGGGTAGAAAGCGTAATCAGCGGCAGATCGAGAGCAAAACAAATCCCCTTTGCCGATGCCAGACCTACACGCAGGCCCGTGTACGAGCCCGGTCCATTGCTCACACTCAAAGCGCTAAGTGCTGCCAGTGGCAGTCCTGCTGCTGCCATCAACTGTTGCACGGCAGGCTGTAAAAAAGCGGCATGTTGCATTGGTGCGGGGCTTTGCTCCTCGCCCAGCAGTACCCCATCGGCGCTTAGCGCCACTGTTCCGTTTTCGTCGCTGGTATCTATGTGCAGTATATAGGTCATAGGCTTAATGGATGCGCTTTTGCCACCAGGGCTGGATGCGGCCCGGCATCGCCCCTTTCGGCTTCCAGCTTATTGAGCAATTGCGCAATGCGATGAAGTCCAATTTGCTCACCCCAGGCCAATGGCCCCTGCGGATAGTTGGTGCCCAATTGCATGGCAAGGTCAATAGAGGCTGCGTCGCTGATACCTTCCTGCCACACCCACCAGGCCTCATTTACCAAGCGGGCAATGGTGGCAGGGGCTATGCAGCCGGTAACATCCGGCACCCATAGCGGTTCAATACCGGCAGTATGCAGCGTTTGCTCCCAAAACAGGCTATCCGTCTCCGCACTTCTGGCAAGTTCCCAGGCGTTATGCTCCCAAAACCCCGGCCAACCCGATACCCGAACAATGTCCTGATGTGGCCAGGCCAATTCGGTAAGCGGATAAAGCGTTGACGCCACCATGAGGTGCCCAACTGTTGCCGTAAATACCGGCAGCGATTCAGGGCGCTGTTCATCGGCCAGCAGCACCATATCAAAATTGCCCTGCAAGGCATGGGTGTCTGTACATAAACTGCAGACATGGGGTTGCCAAATCTTTTGCCAAAACGACAAAGGATATTGCGTAGAAATAATGCCAATATGCAGCGATGATGAAGCCATGGTACAGCGGGCCGCAAAATAAGGACTGGCTGGTTATGTATTGGCTGCCACCTGCGCCCATACTATCTTCGCCCTCCTAAAAACTTCCACCAGCCATGGCAAAAGAAATCATTGAAACCCCGAAAGCCCCCGCCCCTATTGGCCCGTACAATCAGGCTGTAAAAGCGAACGGACTTCTGTTTGTAAGCGGACAGATTGCCCTTATCCCCGGCACCGATAAGCTAAACAATGCCTCCATAGAAGAAGAGGCGCACCAGGTAATGCATAACCTGAAAGCGATACTGAACGAAGCGGGACTTGAACTGGAACATGTGGTAAAAACGACCATTTTCCTGAGCGATATGATGCTGTTTACGCAGGTAAATGAAGTGTATGGCAAGTATTTCCATACAGCGTTCCCGGCCCGCGAAACGGTAGCGGTAAAAGGCCTGCCCAAAAATGTGAATGTGGAAATAAGCGTGATAGCCGCTTTCGCCGCTAATTGATCAAATCCTGCTTTTTAGCCCGAAAACAAAATGGTTTTCTTGTAAAGCGGGGTTAAATGACCACAGGCATGAGGCTTTGGCCCATATTAAAATCACAATAGGACGTTATGGCATGGAGTAAAAAGCAGCCTGCCGGGTAATTTCGCCAGCATCCGGATTCGGTAACGCTATCACCGGATTTTTTCGCTGACCCATTGCAACGATTTAGCTATGACGAAATTAAAATTGCGCTTCTTTCAACTTCCCGCCCTGGCCTTGCTTAGTCTGCTGTTGTTGGCGGGAAAATCTGAATCTCTCCCATCCAAAAAAGCAGCGCCTACAGTACTTGCAACTGAAGCAGGTGTTGATGCGCCCGGCAACGACGGCCTTGCGCTATTTGGCAAACTGGCTCTCGAAGAAAAGGGTCTCGACTTCAAAGTGTTTTTTCGTGCCTATGCCGGGTATATGCGGCTGGCAGCCAGCGGACTAATTGTAAAACCCATTTTGGCTATTGCCGATATGAGCCAACCGAGTGGCAACAAGCGCCTGTACATCATTGATATGGCACAGGGTAGTTTGCTACGACATACCCTTGTTGCACACGGCCAAGGCAGCGGAAACATAGTGGCGACGCAGTTTAGCAATGCAGCCCAATCGCATCAAAGTAGCCTCGGCTTTTACATAACCGACCAAACTTACCAGGGCGGCAACGGTCTCAGCCTGCGCCTGAGAGGTATGGAAAAAGGCTTTAATGATAATGCCATGAGCCGCGCTATTGTCATGCATGGCGCAGATTATGTAAACCAATCGGCAGCCAGTGCCGGAAGAATAGGCCGCAGTTGGGGATGCCCCGCGGTATCGGTAGCCGAACATAAGGACATTATTGGCCTGCTAAAACAAGGCAGTTGCCTGTTTATTTACGGTCAGGACCAACGCTACCTCTCGCAATCATCGCTGGGCAATAGTGCTGCCATCAGCGGCGAGTTGAACTAATTTTTACCGGTATTTTATCGCCTTGGCGGTTTCCTTTTGTCCTAACATTTTGTTTGGAAGCGGCGGCAGGCCCTTGCCTGTATTTTTGCCGTAGCGAGGAAATGCCAAATGAATACCCCCACCAAACTCAGGATAGTAACAGCTGCCAGTCTTTTTGATGGCCACGATGCCGCCATAAACATCATGCGCCGTATTATGCAGGCCAAGGGTGCCGAAGTAATACACCTCGGCCATAACCGCAGCGTGCATGAAATTGTAGAGGCAGCCATTGAAGAAGATGCCCATGCCATTGCCATTACCAGCTACCAGGGTGGCCATGTAGAATTTTTTAAATACATGAAAGACCTGCTGGATCATAGCGGATGCGGCCATATCCAAATATTTGGCGGTGGTGGCGGCACCATTTTACCCGAAGAAATACGCGAACTACACCAATACGGCATTACCCGCATCTACAGCCCCGACGATGGCCGCGAAATGGGCCTCGAAGGCATGATAGAAGATTTGCTAAACAACTGCCGCCAACAGCAGGAACAATACTGGGAGGCGGCAAGCCGATGGAATGGCCAATTGCCCTTGGGCGAGCAAAAAGACATCAGGCGGATAGCCCGCGCCATTAGCCGGGTAGAAAACGGTTTGGAAAACCTAAGTAACACCACCGCAAACGGAGAAGCCCCTGTGGTGGGCATAACCGGCGTGGGCGGTGCAGGCAAAAGCAGTGTAACCGACGAAGTGGTGCGCCGCTTTTTAGCCCTTGGCCAAAACCAAACCATTGCCGTAATATCCGTAGACCCCAGCAAGAAAAAAACCGGCGGCGCCCTGCTTGGCGACCGCATCCGCATGAACAGTATCTCGCACCCGAGGGTGTACATGCGCAGCCTGGCTACCCGCGAAGACAATGCCGCGCTGAGCAGTGCCGTTAGCGATGCCCTCCTCATTTGCCGCAGGCAGGGCTTCGACCTTATTATTCTGGAAAGTGCCGGCACGGGGCAAAGCGATGCTTCCATTCTGGCTTTTTGCAACCTGAGTGTGTACGTGATGACGCCGGAATATGGCGCCGCCTCGCAGCTGGAAAAAATAAATATGCTGGACTATGCCGACCTGATAGCCA
>JAHEMO010000288.1 GCA_024643625.1 Chitinophagaceae bacterium | reverse complement strand
ACCAAACAATCTGGCAATTTTTAGTGCCAGCACGGTGCTGGGTACATATTTGTTGCTTTCCATGGCATTAATGGTTTGCCGGCTTACGCCTATTTTTTCTGCCAGCTGAGCCTGTGTAAAATTGTGAATGGCCCGCTGTACTTTAATGGTGTTTTTCATGTGCAGGGTTTTAGTCGGTGAGCGAACGGTTTTTATACAGCAGGTACCTGAAGCGCAGCAGAAATATCACCAGTACGGTAAGCATATTGTACACCATCAGGTAGATAAAATTGGTATCGTAGATGAGCCATATACCTACCAGCAAAATGAGGTAATTAATGAGTACCGCCCATTGCCAGGACTGCAGGCGCAGTTCGCGGATGTATTCATCTTCGCCGGGGGTACTGGCAAAACACATGAGTAGTAATCCAAGCAGGGTGCCGCTCAGGGCAATTTCGTCGGTAAGGTTTTGGTTGGCCGTAAAAATGTCGCGGACACCACCGGAGGTGTCAAGCCAGGAAAACTCAAATTCCTGATAGAGGTTGAACAATCCTAAAATGGCAAGGGGTAAAAAAATGACGAGCCCTATCCAAAATGCTTTAGGCGAAAGCAAGGGTAGATTTTTCATGGTCTAATTTTTGGTGACGTAAATATTTTACCAAATGTAAAGTTTATATGACATTAAGTAAAACATTGCTGACTCTGTTTTAAGAAAATCTTTTCAATTTCTGAGGGGTGGGCAATTACTATAAGGGTGCGGCATATCTTGCACCGCTATGAATTGGAGTGCCATTTTAACCATCAGTTTTACCCTGTTTGCCGTAATTGATATCATTGGTTCGGTACCGCTGCTTATTTCGCTTAAGCAAAAGCTTGGCGGCATTAATGAGTGGAAGGCTACGCTTGTGAGCGGTGGGCTCATGGTGCTTTTTCTTTTTACGGGTGAAGCCTTTTTAAGCTTACTGGGTATAGATGTGGGCTCATTTGCGGTGGGCGGTTCCATTGTGATTTTTATACTGGGATTGGAAATGGTGCTGGGCGTAGAGTTTTTTAAGAGCGATGGCGACGCCAAAACCGGCACTGTGGTTCCCATTGCGTTTCCGCTGATTGCCGGCAGCGGCACGCTTACTACCATCATCAGTTTGCGGGCCAACTATGATGAGGTACCGGTATTGATAGGCATACTGTTTAATCTGGTAGTGGTGTATATCGTGTTGCGCAGCCTTGATTGGATAGCACGTTTGCTTGGCCCGGCAGGTATGATTGCCGTCCGGAAATTTTTCGGGGTGGTATTATTGGCGATAGCCGTTAAAATATTTGCTACCAATGCCGGAGGCCTTATCCGATAGGCTTTGGTAGTACAGTGCAATTCCACCACATTTGCAGCCCCCCGGCCTCGTAGTACAATGGATAGTATAAGAGTTTCCGAAGCTCCAGATCCAGGTTCGATTCCTGGCGAGGCCACCACAGACCAACGCAAGTCGTTGGTTTTTTTGTGCCATTTTTTAGCCAAAGGCACTAACCAGATGCACCACCCAAAAACCAATATAGGTTCCCATGGCATTGCCCAGCGAGCCTGCTAAAATACCCGGTACCTGCAAATCGGGGCGGCCAATGCTTGCCGCACATACCGGGGCGGAAGTGCTGCCGCCCACATTGGCGTTGGAAGCCACGGCTATAATATCCCAATCAACCCTGAAAAGCCCACCCAAACCAAAAACGATAAGCCCATGTAGCAGAATAATGGTGCTTACCCAAAGCACAAGTCTTACAGCGGTACCGCCTGCCGAAGCCACGGCCTGTACATCGCAAAAAGCGCCAACCACCGCCAGAAAAAGCAACACGAAAAGCATACCGAGCATTTTGCTTCCACGCAAGCGCCTTACCGCAGGTACCTGTGCCAATACCAGCGCTAATGTGGTAAGCGTAATGATGGAAGGTATTTGTGGCCATAAGCGGCTAATGCCATCGGCTATGGCCATGCCACCAAAGCCAAGGGCCAGCAACCAGGCCATATCTTCCATTGTGGCAGGCCTGTCGGATGCCGCCGTTGGTATAGCTTGAGATGCACCAATGGCATTTGCCCGCTGCCGTCGCGGTAAAAACTTATGCAGCAAGCGGGGCAGCAATATGGTTACCAGCATCCACGGCGTGCCAATCAAATTGTCTACAGCATTGACCAGCGCAAACAAAGAACCCTGCTGCGCCATTTGGTATTGCATAGCAATGGCATTGAGGTTGATGCTGCCACCAATGTATGTGCCGGTGTACATGCCGGCCACCACCGGGGCTTCTGCTACGCCATGCAGTTGTGGCTGCCACATCAAATAGCCCGCCAGCACGCCTGCCACGGTGGCCGCTGAGCCCAGTAAAAACATGATGAGCATGGGCAGTCCTGCTTTTTTCAGATCAGCCAGATTTACATCGAGCAATAAAAAAAAGATGGCCAACGGTGCCAGATAGGTAAGGATAAGTTCGTAGGCCGGTGTAGCAGTGGTGGCCACCGGTATTACACCAATATTGGATAAAAGGGCGCCACCGGCAATCACCAGAATAACAGAGCCGATGGTTTTAAAAAATTTGAACCTTGCCAGCCATTCGGCACCAATAACCAGCAACAACAAAACGGCCAGGATGTAAGGAGACTGCTGCAGCATGTGCTTAAATGGATTGATGAAACGGTAAAACGGAAAAATAGGGTATCCGTCATTGCTTTTGATGTTTGTGGCAGCGACGCCGGATATTTTCCTGGGTCAGACAATCATCCCTTTTCCGGGAAAGGTTTTTTCATGCAGGTGGATAAAAAGACACCATAAAAGCGCTTGTAATTGATGTCAAAAAACTAATTATTTTAGTAAAACGACTATTTTTACCAGCCATCCTCCACTGATAAAAAGGTTCTATTATGACGATACAGGCAAGCGACGCAGCCGTTGCTACAGGCATCAGCCCCGGCAAACAGCAATGGTGTATGACGACCAACCGGTTTAGCCATTTGGGTATTTACCGTGGTGATACTTTGCAGGTAGAAACGGAACAATGGCAACAGAATGGTGCCTGGCTGATTGTAGCCTTTAATAACCGATACCACATAAGAGAACTACAACTGCTGCCGGGGCATTGGCGGCTCGAGCCACTTTGCGGCAAACTGCAGGCCATTGATTGGCCCATGCATATTCCACTACCGGTTGTGGGGCGCATTACCGGCATGCAGCGGTGTTATTAATGGGTAATGTAATTATGGCAATGACACAACTGCGCTACCGGGTTTGGCATAGGCAAAGCGCTGCAACAGTTGGGGTGCTGCATAGCCATCTAAGCCTATAGTGCACACCATACCGGCGGCTATCATATCTACAAAGCCATCAGCGGCTATTAAGCCATCGGCAATGCTAAAAGCCTGCACTTCGCCAATAATAAGCCAGGTGTTATTATGCGTAATGGGCACTATCTCCACCAGCGACAGCAGGGCTTGCACCGGGCTTTCTTTTACCGCAGGCACGGCGGCTGCACCCATCAGCGTTTTACTGAGGCCTACGGCTTCAAATTCATCCGTATCTGCGGGATATTTAGCGCTGCATTGGTGTGCGGCCGCTATCATATTGGTAGTAACTGCACTCAGGGTAAACCAGCCCGTTTCGCGGATATTATGCAGGGTATGCGGTGTTGCTGTTTCGGGTCGGTTTATCATACCAATCAATGCGGGATTGGCACCCAGGTGTACTATATTTTGAAACAACGCCAGATTATGTTGACCGGCATTATTGGCACTGCCAACCAGCATGGCTGCTTTACAGCCGCTTAAGGCACTCAACACATTGGCGCGGTAAAATCTTTCCCAACTTGTTATGTCGGCTTTGGTAAATAATGCCATGACAATTGCTTTGCTGCTTTACAAACTTTGCTGCGCAAGGTTGTAAATAATTTTGCGATCGGAGGCCGATAAGGTTTTAGTAGTATCCCGTGGTACAAAATGAATTTTGTACGATTGAATGGCACATTCCGGCTTACTGATATTGTAACCAATAATGCGCAATCCACTCATGGCATCAAACTGCGGCGGCACAGTAACATTGGTTGTATCGTACCAAATGCCAAAGCCTTCGCGTGCCAAACGCTCCCATGGAAAATAGCGGCTTGGATCATTTTTGCGACA
>JAHEMO010000057.1 GCA_024643625.1 Chitinophagaceae bacterium | reverse complement strand
ATTTTTAATGTTTCTGCTACATCGCCCGAAATTGATCATTGTGATCAGGCAGAATATTTTACCCATGAAGTGGTGGTGAATAATGGCCCGCAATCAACCATTGGTATCAACTATTCCGGCTGCCTTAGCGATACGGCCATCTTTACCGCCAATGTTACGCCCTGGGTGTTCCCGGTTGACAGGTACTATTGGTCATTTGACGATGGATTTAAAGACTCCGCCAAAACGAGTATTGGCAGAAAACTACATACCGGCCCCAACACCGTAGACCTGCGCATTGTAGCTGCCAATGGTTGTGTTGGTGATACCAGCAGGATCATATCGCCATCGCTTGAACCAAAATCTGCTTTTGCTGCCAATCCGGCAACAGTTTGCATTGGCGACACGGTTATCATTACCGACAATAGCAGCGTTGCTGTAGGTTCAGGCAGTATTGCTACCCGGTATTACAATTTTGGCGATGGTACTGCCATTGTTCAGCGGAACAACGCCGCAACTTTCAATTATACCTATGCCACGGCGGGTAGTTTCACCATCCGGCAGGTAGTGGCCACTGCAGCAGGATGCTTTAGCGATACTGTTTCGGCAGTAGTAACGGTAACGCCCAAACCCACCGCTACCTATGCCATTGCCGGCCAGCTTTGCAGCAATTCGCCATTGGTGTTTACGCCAAATACCACTGGCACCGGTATTACCAATTATAGCTGGAACATGGGCAATGGACAAACTATAAATAACAGCGGCCCAACGCCTGTAACGGCTACCTATAGCTACCCTTCGCCGCCTGTTACGGTCACGCTTACTGTTACGTCGGCCGGAGGGTGCAAAAGCACCCCTTTTAGCCTGCCGGCTTTCACCATAAACCCAAGGCCTACGGCAAGTTTTGTAGTTGTGGCCGATACATTGTGCAATGGCATTCCCATTTTTCTGGATGGCAGCGCCACCATAGGGCAGGGTAGCATTGCCCGCTACAAATGGTTGGCAACAACCGATTCCGTTGGCAGTGCGCAGGATATTTCTTATACCCCCTCACAGGCAGGCGCGTTGCCGCTATCGTTTATCGCATACAGCAACAACGGTTGTACAGACACCAGCCGCCAAAATGTAAGCATCTTTCAAAGGCCGGTGGTTGATGCCGGGCCGCCCATTACAGTACCATCCGGTGCGTCGGGGCAACTGCGCGGTACAGTCACAGGAAGCGGTCCATTTTCTTTTGTTTGGACGCCGGCGCTTGAGTTAAATAATCCAACCCTGCTGCAGCCTACCGTTACACCCACTGCCGACAGGGTGTACCAACTCACCGTAACCAACGATTCCGGAAAGTGTGCAGCAAGCGATACAACCCGGGTTAGCATGCTGCTTGAAATAAAAATTCCCAATGCATTTAGTCCCAATGGCGATGGCATCAACGATCGTTGGCAAATTTTTGGACTCAGTGCCTATCCGTATGCCAAAGTTTCTGTATTCGACAGATTTGGCAGAGCAGTCTATCAAAGCAATGGCTATAATAATCCATGGGATGGAGCACGAAATGGTGCAGGATTGCCTGCCGGTGTATATTATTACATCATCGACAAGGGCGATAAATCGGAAAGATTTACAGGGAGCGTAACCCTGTTACGGTAGGCCAAGCGTTGGCAATAAAAATATGTTGTTGTTGCTATTGGCTTGCCGGCGACATCAGTCGCCTGCGGCTAATTTTTCACCAATCGTTTTCGCCAGAAAATTGTCGAGCGCGGTAATCATGCTTGGCGATCCGGGTTCGGGTGCTTTAAAGTGTAAGGAAAGACCACGCATTTCAATCTCGTGTAAAGTATTGCTGCCAAAAACGCCAATCATGGTGCCATTTTGCTGATAGTTGGGCATACTATCATACAAACTACGAATACCGCTCGGTGTAAAAAAGCAGATAATATCAAACGCATGCTGATCAAACAAACCTTTTACATCCGCACTGATACTGCGATACATAAATGGATTGGTATACTCGCAGTTATGATCTTTTAACCAGTTTACAATATCATTATCCTGTTGATTTTCGCTAACGGGATAGAGGAAACTTTCGTTTTCCTTATGCTTTTTTATCACATCAAAAAGTCCTTTGTTGGTACCATCGGCACTAAAAAATACTTTTCGCTTGCGATATAGAATAAATTTCTGCAGATATAAAGCCACCTGCTCATTGATGCAGAAATATTTGTTTTCCTGACTCACATTTGCCTTCAATTCCTCGCACATCCGGAAGAAATGATCAATAGCATTTTTGCTGGTAAAAATGATGGCAGAGAATTTGGCAATATCAACCTTTTGACGCCTGAACTCCTTGGCAGTAATGGGTTCTATAAGAATGAAGGGGGCAAAAAAGAGCTCAATATTGTATTTGCGTTCCAGTTCGAAATACGGTGATTTGTCGGACACGGGACGGGGCTGCGTAACCAGTACCTGTAAAACCTTGTTCCTGCTCGCGGGGCTCTTGTGTTCCATCATGTTTATTCCAACGTTGGGTTATTATTGGTTTGTCCACGATGATGTTGCCAACGCAGTCATCGCAAACTTTCCAATTAGCGCTAATGGCAGCAATTCGAAGGCGCAAAAGTATATAAAAAAGTGTACGGGGTTAGTTTGCCTTTTGCTTTTTATCAATTGAAAGGCTTGAACAAAGCGATAAAGCAACAAAAGACCAACTGCTACCAGTGCAATGGTAATGCCTATTTCGGCAGCCTTTTGATAGCCGATAGCCATGAGAATTACGACAGGAAGCAGTACAATGCCAATTATTTTATTGACCAGGAAAACGATAAAGCCATAGGTGCCAGCCACTTCTTTTGCATGTAGCAACCATCCCGCAAACTGTATTACAATAAATTTTCCGCCGTACAATACAATGAGTCCCAGGCTTAGTAAGCCAAAATTTTCCCAGAAGCTTCTTCCCGCCATAGCCTTGCTGTCTAGCAGTAAATTGAGAAACATGGCTGCGTTTAAAAAGAAAAGGAGGTTGAGCAGCAGGGATGGAAATTTGTTTTGCGACAACTGTTCCCGAAGGCTGTATTGCCTGAAATTGCTACGATAGAATACCCGGAAAATATCACTCACATACTTGGTGAACGAGCTGCGTACCACACCCAAAAACAATACCATGCCAAAACAAAAGTAAAACAGCCTGGTGCGGTCCGGCGACTGAAACGGTGTTTCCAGACGGCTTACGACAGGGGCATCAAAATTAAAATCAGGATGATTGGTAAAATATAATCTGCGGTCTGCAACCACAACAGGAGATGAACTGCTATCGGTAGCCATTACAGTCTGAGTACTATCATGTTGTGCTATGGCCGCTGTATCCCATGCGCTCCATAACAAAAGCAGCAACATGACATGCACAATATTTTTTCTTAGGAATTTCATGGGAGTGACGGCAAAGCTACGCTTACCTAAAAAGATAGGGGCAAAGCAGATTTTGCAATGTTTAGAAAAAGTTGATAATTCCAAGATGGATTTTGGTACGACGGAGGTCAAATGTCTCAGCATTTTGTTTTCCCGCTGCTACGGCAACATTTATCAGGGTGTTATTGGCTTCGGCCCGTAAGCCAAGTCCCAGGCCCCAGAAGCTTTGGTTGACCAAACTATTACCATTGGGCAATTGGCTCCAGGCGACATCTGTAAAGCCATAGAAATAGCCGTTGCTTCCTGTAAGGATGCGATACTCGGCAGTACCTACGGCATATGCGCGGGAAAAAATACTCTCTTCATCAAATCCTCTGAGTAATTGAAATCCGCCAATCTGAAATAATTCGTTGCGATAATAATTACTGCTTTGCAACCATGCTACCTTCGCCCGTAGCATTAGCGTGCTTGCCGTAGCTAAAGGGAAAAACTTACTTAATTCGCCGCTTAAGCGCCACTGATATGTATTGGTATTTACCGTATCGTAGAGGGTGGCAAAATTAAAATCGGGATTGTTGGGATCTTTTAAATCTATGATGCTGTTATCTGGCGCAATGCGCTTTAATCCACCCGCTGCCATTATCCCGTACTTAAAACCTTTGCGAGGGTTAAGCGGATAATCAGTAGCATCATCATCAAGCCTGAATTCCAACTGATTGACGGACAAATTAGCCAAATCCGGTAGCTTGTAGCTTGCTAGCACAGCCAGCGTATCGGTATTGCTAACCGTAGTGGAAAGGCCTGTAAAATAAATATGTGCTTTACGCGATGCGGATAATTGCAGCGGAATGCCTGCGCGGTAGCGCAGGTTAAGAAACTGTGAGTCTTTCCTGAATAATTCAAAATAAACTGATAAGCCAAACCGGCTTTGGAATAGATAAGGCTGCTCATATTGCAGCACTATCCGTGGGGATTTGTATTGAATTTGCTGCCAGCTAAAACCCATCAGTTCGCCGTTGCCAAAGGAGTTGCGAAGCTGCAAATTTACATCGCCCGTTATCTGAATTTTATTATCGGGCGTTTGGCTGCTGTTGGGCATAGCACCTAGCAGCACATTGATAATATTGCTTTTGCGGGATTCCATATTTACCCGCAATACGCTACCGGTGGCCAGCATTTGTACTTCGCTTGGCGAGCGCAGCCGCGCAAAAGACAGACCGGCTAACGCTACATCTACCCGTGCAAGTTGCGAACTGTTGTATAAGGAACCTTTGGGTAAGTTCAGGTATCTGTAAAGGAAGTAGGGCTTCAATCTAACGGGTCCTAATTGCTCTATGCTGTCAACCTTGTACAAAGTGCCCGGGTCCACATACAATTGCGCAGCAAGGGTGCCTGCATCTTCATTAATAGCAATATTGTTAAGCTTAAGCTGCGCAAAGGGGTATCCGTTATTAGCGAAATAATCAAGCCATTGTTCCCGGTCAAAGGCGACACTGCCGTTATTTTTTGTACGGAATTCCGGAACGTTTAGGCCCGCCGTCTGCATGCGTACTAAACTGCTGTCCGTGGGCTGCACGTCCACCCATTTGTATTGCTTGCCGGAATATATCCAGGCCTCCAAAATACTACCTGAGGCATACACAGAGTCTATGCTCGCATTCATAAATCCCTTTTGCTGCATTTGTTGTGTAAGCAAAGGCAGGTAGTTGGCAGCCCTGTTGCTATCACTAAATGATGTTGGGTATTTAATGCCGGTAGGTGCTGCATCAACCCAATGTATAGCTAGCTTGTAGCCGCTTTGGCTATTGGCTTCTTTTAGCCAAAGCAACATAACCCCTAACAGTAAAACCGGAATACGTATCATGATTAGGCGGGCCTTCTTCGCAGCGCCAAAGAAACGCCTAATTTGCAGGCTCTGTTATGGCTGGTATTTATATTCATATTCCTTTTTGTGCAAAAGCTTGTCACTATTGCAATTTTCACTTTTCCACGCACATTAGCCGAAAGCCGCAAATGGTGCAGACTATTGCACAGCATATTGCAAAGCCCATACTGCCTGCAGGCGTTATACCCGAACGGAATGTAGAGACAATTTATTTTGGCGGTGGCACGCCAAGCTTATTATCAGCCGAAGAATTACTTGCATTGATTAGTGCAGTCAGGCAAAAATTTGAGGTAGCCCCTGATGCAGAAATTACGCTGGAAGCAAACCCCGATGATATTTCGCCGCTACGCTTACAACAATGGCAGCAGCTGGGTATCAACCGCCTTAGTATTGGCGTGCAGTCTTTCCAGAATAATCATTTGCAATGGATGAACAGAGCACATAATAATGAACAAGCTTTGCAAAGCATAGCATGGGCTACACAATTTGGTTTCCATAATTTTTCTATTGATTTAATATATGGCTTGCCGGATATGGATGAACAGGCATGGCAAGCCAACCTGGAGCAAGCCATTGCATTGGGTGTGCCACATATTAGCAGCTATGCCCTTACAGTAGAAGAGAAAACTGCATTGCATCATTTTATTGCAAAAGGTAAAGTAGCAGCACCGGATGATGATATGCAGGCGCGGCATTTTGATATCATGACAAACAGCTTACAAGCTGCAGGGTTTTTACACTACGAAATATCAAATTTTGCGAAGCCCGGCTTGCAAAGCCGGCATAACAGTAACTATTGGAGCGGTAATGCCTACTATGGTTTTGGACCGGGCGCACATAGTTTCGATGGCCATGCCACAAGATGGTGGTACAAAGCCAACAACGCCTTGTATATAGCGCAAGCCAACCACGCCGACGCCATATTAACTACAGAAAAATTAACCGAAACCGAGCGACTAAATGAAAAGATAATGACCGGCCTGCGCCAGCAGCAAGGCATACCCGTTAGTGAAGAGATGCAAATGGTGGCAGGTACAAAAATGCGAGCGCACCACTTTGCAACATTTATGAAATCAACAGAAACTATGCAGTCGCAGGGACTGCTTATATATGCTGATGGCATACTGAGGCTTGCAGCTGAGGCGAAATTTTTAGCCGATGGTATTGCTGCTAAGCTATTTGTAAGCGAATAATCAGGATAAAAGGCCTTCTATTTCTATAAAGCCTTCATCAGCCGGCATATTTTCCCACAACATTTTATAGATAGTGGTGGCGATGGGAATGTCGGCTACGATATGCTGGTTAATCATGAATATACCCTTGCTGGCCGGGTATCCTTCGGCCACCATATTCATTTCGAGCTGCGCCACTTTAACGGAATAGCCTTTGCCAATCATATTACCAAACGTGCGGTTTCGGCTGTAAAGCGAATAGCAGGTTACCAATAAATCGCCAAGGTATACACTGGTGGCGTAATTGATTTTATTGGTATCGGGTGCCTGCTTATTTTCCATTACTTTTCTCAGATAGCGTACCATTTCGTTAGCAGCATTAGTTATGTATACGCTTAAAAAGTTGTCGCCGTATTCCAGGCCATGTGCTATACCTGCGCCTACTGCATAAATGTTTTTCATGACGGCAGCGTATTGGGCACCCCATATATCATGCGAGGTAATGGTATTGATGTAATAGGTTTTGAAATAGGCGGCAATTTGCTGTGCCATAGCAACGTCTTCGCCACTAAACGTAAGATAGCTAAGCCGCTCGCTGGCCACTTCCTCGGCATGGCAGGGCCCCATAATGGTGAAGTAGTCATTTACATTTACCCCAAAGCGTTCGGCTAAGTATTCATTAAGCAATTGATAAGACTCGGGCAATATACCTTTAATGGCAGATACTATTTTCTTGCCTTTAAATATGTCTGGCGGCAATTGATTAAATGCGTCTGGCAAATAAGTGCTGGGTATGCAAACCACCACAATGTCGCTGGCGGTGATAACCTCCTGAATATTCGTACTTAATGCCAGCAGTTCCGTATCAAAGTACACGCTGCTCAGGTACTGCGGATTATGTTTGCGCTGCAGAATTTGTTTTACCACGGTTTGGTTGCGGTGCCACCAATGCAGGCGATGTCCGTTGTCGGTAATCATTTTGGCTAAAGCAGTTGCCCAACTTCCACCACCAAGTATTCCAATCTGCATGCTCAATTAATTTAGCGTAGCGATATTTTATCGCTTTCATTGTCAAATGTAGGCTGCAACAGTATTTGCTGTCTTAATTCAATATTGAAATGCACTTACATTTATCACATGGTAAGTGCACAACTGGAAAAGGATATCATCAGCCTCCGCAATGGCATAAGCGAAGCCATCATTTGGCCCACCTGTGGCGGCATATTAAATGCATGGCATCAGCAATTGCCGGGTATTGCTTTTAATGCCATTGATGGCTATATTGACTTTGAAGATTTTCGCCGGCATGGGGAGGAAAAGGGTTTCAGAAGCATGAAGTTATCGCCGTTTGTATGTCGCATGCGTGGAGGGCAATTTCACTTTGACAATGTTGGTTACAAAATTCAGAAGTTTTATCTGGGGGAGGAGGCTATTCATGGTATTATTTATGATGCGGCCTATAATGTGGAATCGTGCGAAACAAATGGGCAGGTTGCCGTGGCTATTTTGAGCTATACCTACCGGGGTACTGATGCCGGCTATCCTTTTCCGTATGCGGTAAAATTGCAGTATGCCCTGCATCCCGACAACAGGCTGGAACTTACTACAGTACTTACCAATCTTGCCGATACCACTATTCCTATTGCGGATGGTTGGCATCCATATTTCTCTTTGATTGATAAAGTTGATGCATTGCAATTGCAAATGTTTGCAACACAGATGGTAGAGTTTGATGCGGGATTGCTGCCTACAGGGGGATTATTGCCCGAGTATAAATATCTGGATGGTGCGCCTTTGCAAAACATCAATCTCGACAATTGTTTTTTATTGGATGCGCCAGGCGAAGGCGTAGCTTGTTATTTACAAAATTTAGGTTATGCGGTAAGGCTTGAGATATTGCCGGATAGCAGTTACCCCTATTTACAGGTATATACGCCCCCGCACCGTAACAGCATTGCTATTGAAAACCTTACATCGGCACCTGATGCATTTAACAACGGTATGGGATTGTTGCAGTTACCGCCCGGTGAACAGAAGTCCTTTACTACCAGCTACCGCATAAGCCAGCATTAGCAGGGTGATAAAGTTTTTGAGCTAATGCATAAAGTTTTTTCTGCGATGCCATATTATGCAGGTAATCATTAAGGTAATGCTGCCCATTAACAGTGCTATAATCAGGCCGGTTTTTAACACAGCCCCCATAGGCAGCGACAAGGAGAATAATATATTACTGCACATTACCAGTAAAACGCCAGCTACCGAAAAGCCTAATTGCCAGACTATGGGTAAGAACAGGTTTGCCGGCTTAGCTGTTTTTTTCATATTGCATGCCTCCTTCATACCAACGAAAAACCCCCGCCATAGCTGACAGGGGTTTTGTATTTTATGATTTCATTGAGCCTCGACGGCTTAACAATTATTCACCGGAAGGCAGACGCTCAACCAAACGGAAACCATTACCGTGAATGTTCACGATTTCAAGGTTTTCATCTTCTTTCAAATACTTGCGCAATTTGGCAATGTACACGTCCATACTGCGGCCATTGAAGTAGGTATCGCTACCCCAAATCTTTTTCAACGCCTTTTCGCGGGGCAGCAGGTCGTTTTTATGCTCGGCCAGCATGCGCAGCAATTCGTTTTCCTTGGGGCTAAGGGTTTGCGTTTTACCATGTATGGTAAGCTCACGAAGTTTGGGGTTGAAATGGAAATGACCGAGATCGAATTCCATATTTTCAATCTCTCTGTTTAGCTCCTCATTACGCTTCAGAATCGCCTTGATTTTGTGCAGCAAAACTTCGCTGTCAAACGGCTTGGTGATATAATCGTCGGCTCCCAGCTTATAGCCCTGAATAATGTCTTCCTTCATGGTTTTAGCACTCAGAAAGAACAACGGAATGTCTGGATCAACATCTCTGATTTCTTCCGCCAGCGTGAAGCCATCCATATGGGGCATCATTACATCAAGCAGGCAGATATCAAATTTTTCCCTTTGAAAGGCGGCAAGACCAAGGCGGCCATCACGCTCTAAAATAACATCGTAGTCGTTTAGTTCGAGATAGTTTTTCAGGACCATACCGAGGTTCTGATCATCTTCGCACAAAAGGATTTTGTATTTTTTCGTATCCATACTGAACTGTGTTTATACAAATAAAAGTAACTATTAATAAGTGCGGCACAAATTATTTGTTAAGCTAGCGGGGGCGTTCATTGTTCCCTTTTGCCGGCTAATAGTCCTTTATACTCAACCATTTACACCATAACTGGTTTCATATTTGCATAAATAATCAGCCATGGCCATGATGCTTACCCCCGACAATAAATTGAAAAAGCTAATAGTAATAGGCGACCGGCTTTTGATAAAGCCCACCAAACCTGAAGAAAAGACGAGCAGCGGCCTGTACCTGCCACAAGGCGTGCAGGAAAAGGAAAAAGTAAGACAGGGATACATCATAAAAGCCGGGCCGGGCTACGCTATACCCCTGCCTGTTGATGATGAACCATGGAAAAGCGAGGAAGATCAGGTAAAGTATATGCCGTTGCAGGCTAAAGAGGGTGATCTTGCCATTTTTCTGCTTAGTAGCGCCACTGAAGTGATATACGAAAGCGAGAAGTATTTCATTGTTGCCCAGAGCGCTATTCTGATGCTGGAAAGAGAGGAAGACCTGTAAACTGTATGCTGACGATTGTAAAATTTTGAATCTGTTCTGACACCGCATCGGCCTAACGGTTAATTTGCGGAAGATACCGGCCGGATAAAGTAAACCCGCACCATGGAGCTTTCACCAACAGTAATTCCATACAATCTTACCGAAGAGCAGGAAAAAAAGGAGATCCTGCGGCGGTACCGTGCGCTGCTGCGTGTACTTAAGCCCAAACTTAAGCATGGCGACAGAGAATTGGTGAGGCTTGCCTTTGAAATGGCTGCCGATGCACATAAAACCATGCGGCGTAAAAGCGGTGAGCCATATATTTTGCATCCACTGGCTGTAGCCATGATTTGTGTGGAAGAAATTGGTTTAGGGGTACGAAGTACCATTTGCGCGCTGCTGCACGATACTGTGGAGGATACAGAACTTACGCTGGAAGATGTGCAACGCGAGTTTACCAACGAAATAGCACGGATTGTAGATGGTCTTACCAAGATTGGAGGCGTAATAGATGCCAGCAGCAGCCAGCAGGCCGAAAATTTTCGTAAGATATTGATTACACTTACGGATGATCCGCGGGTGATTTTGATAAAGCTTGCCGACAGGTTGCACAATATGCGCACCATGGATAGCATGAAGCGCGAAAAGCAACTAAAGATTAGCAGCGAAACCATTTGGGTATATGCGCCGCTGGCGCATCGCATGGGTCTTTATGCCATTAAAACGGAGCTTGAAGATCTTGCCATGAAATACATGGAACCTGAAGAATACCGAAACATTGCGGAACAATTGCAAGCTACGCGCCGCGAAAGAAATCGCTATATCAACGAGTTTATCAGACCGCTTAAAGATGAGCTGCAACAAACCGGTCTTCGTTTTCAGATATATGGACGTCCCAAAAGCATTCACAGCATCTGGAACAAAATGAAGAAGAAAAATGTATCGTTCACAGAGGTGTACGATCTTTTTGCCATTCGGATAATTCTGGATAGTGACGCGGGGCAGGAAAAGGCTGATTGCTGGAAAGCGTACAGCATCGTGACAGATGAATACCATAGCCGTGGCGACAGGTTGAGAGACTGGATTACAAGGCCAAAATCGAACGGATATGAGGCGCTGCATACCACTGTAATGGGGCCGCAGGGCCGATGGGTGGAAGTGCAAATAAGAACGCGCCGTATGGACGAAATTGCAGAGCGTGGCCTCGCTGCCCATTACAAGTATAAAGAGGGTTCGCATGGAGAGGACAGATTTGATAAATGGTTTGCACAAATTCGGGAAGTCATCAGCCATCAGGATACCGATAGCGTAGACTTTCTCAACGATTTTAAAACCAGTTTTCTGGCCGATGAAATATATGTGTATACACCAAAAGGCGATGTGAGAATGCTACCCGCCGGTAGTTCAGCCCTCGATTTTGCTTTTTCTATTCATAGCGATATTGGCGCACGAACCATTGGGATAAAAGTGAATTATAAACTGGTTCCGCTTTCGCATAAACTTAGCAGCGGCGATCAGGTAGAAGTAATTACAAGCAGCAAACAAAAGCCAACAGAAGATTGGTTGAATTTTGTAGTAACTACCAAGGCTAAGAGTAAAATAAAAGATAGCCTTAAGGAGGAGAAACGCAAGATTGCGGAAGATGGCAAATATGCGCTCAAAAAGAAGCTGGAAGGTATGGGCGCATCGTTTGGGCGGCATAATATAGACTTACTGGTAAGTCATTTCAAACAAGCGTCGCCGCTTGATTTGTTTCACCAGATTGCTATCAAGAATATTGACCTTAAAGAAATGAAAGGCTTTGGCTTGCTGGGCGATAAACTTGAAGCACCAAAGCCGGAGAGAAAAAGGCATACAGAGCAGCATGCCGGAGAGCCGGGAGCGGAAAAGCATGTAAATGTAAAAGATACCGAACTGATCATATTTGGCGAACGTGGCGATCAGATAAAATACACGCTGGCTAATTGTTGCAAACCCATACCGGGCGATGATGTGTTCGGTTTTTTAACGGCCACAGAGGGGTTGAAAATTCATCGGACCACCTGCCCCAATGCTGCAAGGCTACTGGCTAATTATGGCCATAGAGTGGTAAAGACAAAATGGGCCAAAAACAAGGAGATATCGTTCCTTACCGGTGTGAAAATTTTGGGTCTGGATGATGTGGGCGTCATCAATAAAATCACCAATGTTATCAGTGGTGAATTACGCATCAATATAAACGCTCTTACCATCGAAAGCCACGACGGTATGTTTGAAGGAACCATTAAAGTATATGTACACGATAAAGAGGAGTTGGATAAACTCGTCAATCGATTGAAAGAACTTGATGGTATTGAAACGGTAGACAGATTTGAAACGGGAGAGGAAAAATAACTACCGCTTGTTTGTCTACGCTTCCTTCCTTTCGGTTTCGTATTGATAAATAGCCTGAATGCCTTTATGGTAGCTGCTTGCTGCTATGCCATATGCTTTGGCAAACTTACTGCTGTCAAATACATACGGATGATCATATTGGTACAGCATTTCTATCGATTCAGCAACGGGTTGTATAAACCATCCGATAAGATGAAGGCTCCATTTTGGCAGAACCTGCACACCGGCTTTGGCATCAAAATACTCCGTACTAATGGCCGCTAATTGACGTGCGCTCAGGCTTTCGTCGGGTGCCGGCAGGTGCCATACCTGATTGTATGCTGTGGTATCGTTTCCCAGCATAGCTGTTGCTTTTCCGGCATCGGGGGTGTAGGTAAGTGTATGCGGCAAATCAGCATTCAGCATCCATTGGGCTTTTTTTCCTGCAGCATGTTTATCGGTCACCATCATATTAAACATGCTGTTGGTATTACCTGGTCCGTAGAAGTCTGCGGCTCTAACAATCATGGCGTTCAATTTGCCTTTTTCCACTGCATCCATCAGCATTTCTGCTATTTCCTTTCTCACTGCTCCCTTTTGGCTGCAAGGTTGGTAAGGAGTTTGTTCTGTCATGGTACCTTCTACCTTACCATAGGCATACACATTGTCGAAAAACACTAAACGCGATTCATGTTTTGTGCAGGCGTTTATGACGTTTTGCATAATTACCGGCCATTGTGCCTGCCATACCGATGCTTTATACGCAATCCCAGCTACCAGATAAGTTACATCGCTGCCGGCAATGGCATCTTCAATGGCGCTGGCATTTAACAGGTCGGCAGCGATATGTTCGTATGGGGTATTCGCTTTACCAGAGCGGCTTACCAAACGGACGGCTTTGTCGTAAAGCGGCAAGTGCTTCAGCATTTCTTTTGCGATTATGCCATTGGCACCGAGTATGGTTTGCATTGCAAATGATTATTTGAAGATGAACGGTTTGCATGTAAAGTAATGCATTTGCCGGTACCCAAAAATTCGAAAGCCATACCTAAATGGTATGGCCTTCGAGGAGTTGGATTGCTGTGTTTGTATCAGAGATACTTCTTTATTTCATCCATCAACTCAAAGCGGGTGATGGGTGTACCTTTTATTTTATGATAGCCTTTGGCGTCCACCAAAAATTCATCGCGGATAATTTTAATTAATTGTCCGTTATTGATTTCCGGCACCAGAACGGTGTCGTATTGACGAAGTATGCTACCGAGGTTTTTGGGAAAGGGTCTAAGGTATCGCAGATGTGCGTGGGCTACAGCATGTCCTTCGGCCAGCAATTCGGCTACGGCGCTCTTTATGCCACCATAGGTAGAGCCCCACCCCAATACGAGCACTTTACCTTTGTCAGGTCCGGCATCTAGGTGTTGCAATGGAATATAATCAGCAATAAGGTCTACTTTTTGCTGCCGAAGTTTTACCATCAGCTGATGGTTTTCGGGCTCGTAGTTTACATTGCCGGTAATGTTTTGTTTTTCAAGACCGCCTACGCGATGCTCAAGTCCGGGTGTGCCGGGCTTTACCCAGGGACGTGCCAGTTTTTCATCGCGCTTATAGGGAAGAAATACATCTTCGCCTTCTGCCAGCGATGCTTTGAAAGAAACTTTTATTTCGGGCAAATCATCAGCGTTCGGAAAACGCCACGGCTCAGCACCATTGGCAATATAGCCATCGCTCAGCAGGATGATGGGCGTTACATGTTCTACCGCAATTCTAACGGCTTCCATAGCAACCTCAAAACAATCCGAAGGGGTATTGGCGGATATTACAGGCATTGGGCATTCGCCATTGCGGCCATAGTAAGCCTGCAGCAAATCGCTTTGCTCCGTTTTGGTAGGAAGGCCGGTGCTTGGTCCGCCACGCTGTATATTAATAATAACCAGGGGGATTTCCATCATTACCGCAAGCCCCATGGCTTCGGCTTTAAGCGCCATACCCGGACCGCTTGTGGTGGTCAGCGCTAGGCTACCGCCATATGCTGCGCCAATAGCACTGGTTATAGCCGCTATTTCGTCTTCTGCCTGAAAAGTGCGGATGCCAAAATTTTTGTAACGGCTTAGCTCGTGCAGAATATCACTGGCTGGTGTAATCGGGTAGCTGCCCAAAAACATAGGCAAGCCACTTTTTTCTGCCGCGGCAATGAGGCCGTAAGACAGTGCCTGATTGCCCATGATACTCCGGTAAGTGCCGGGTTCCATTTTGGCTTTTTCCACCTTAAATCGGGTACGAAAAGTTTCGATGGTTTCGCCGTAATTAAAGCCGGCTTTGAGGGCCGCTATATTGCTGTTTAAAATCTCGTCTTTCTTGCCAAATTTTTCCTGTAAAAAACTAATGGTACTATCGGTATCGCGGTCGAACATCCAATACAAATAGCCGAGTACAAACATGTTTTTGGCGCGATCTTTTTCCTTGGTACCCAGCGTGTAATCTTTGAGGGCTTCGCGGGTAAGTTTGGTCACGTCAATCCTGATGGTCTCAAATTCCGATAGCGTATCATCTTCCAATGGATTTTCACCTTCGGCATAATTGGCCAACCGAAGATTTTTGGCATCAAAGCCATCGGTATTCAGAATAACTTTTGCTCCGTGCTTCAGGTTTTTCAGGTTTACCTTAAGAGCCGCCGCATTCATAGCTACCAGCACATCACAATGATCGCCGGGGGTATAAATGGGGTTGCTGCTAAACCTGAGTTGAAAACCCGATACTCCGGGAAGCGTACCCAACGGGGCTCTTATTTCCGCTGGAAAATCCGGGAAAGTGGCCAAATCAATGCCCAGCAATGCCGTGTTATTGGTGAACTGACTACCGGTAAGTTGCATGCCATCGCCGCTGTCGCCGGCGAACTTTATTACCACTTCTTCGAGGGTGGTTGTTGCTATTTCATTCATATGGTTGCTACGAAATCTTCTATTGCTGCGAATGTAAGATTGTGACGCTAATGCCAATCATGAGCTTTTAACCAAAAGTTGAAAAGTTTTTAACTGACTGGCATTAGCAGTCTGAGAGCGGCTTTTGAAACGGAAAAGTTGATTTCCTTGCAGGATTTGGCAGGGTCGCCGTCAATATGCAAGGGCGCATGCTGCAAATTCTCTACGGTCAGATTTGGCGTTTGCAGGTAAATAACATGCTTGCTTCGTATTTCATCTGCCATGGCCATGAGCTTGTTATTGCCTTGTAATTGGCGCAGCATGGCAAACGGCAACTG
>JAHEMO010000287.1:1876-4155 GCA_024643625.1 Chitinophagaceae bacterium | reverse complement strand
GGGCACCACTGCAATGGATGGCAGTATGGGCTTTTGAAAGGTGCGGTAAAAACGATTTGGCACAAACCATTGCCACCCGATGGATGCAGATAAATGAAGACGTATATAAACGCACCGGCAAACTGATGGAGAAATACAATGTAGTAGATACCAAACTGGAAGCCGGCGGAGGCGAGTACGCCGGACAAGATGGCTTCGGCTGGACCAACGGGGTGTACCTGGCGTTGAAGGCCAAATACCGGCAGTAAAGACTTTGCGCAGCTTGATACACGCTGCAGAAAATAAAAATCACCATCCCCATTTCGGGGAATAGCGCAATGATCGCACTCAGGTTGTTTGACAAAAAAATATCAATTGCGCTATTGCAGTAATCATGGGTATTTCAGCTGCTTACATGCTTTGGCTATAGCCAATCTATTCATCCTGAGATTACCCCTACCACTATACCTGCATTAAAGCTAACGTGGCCGCCGCCTATAGTAAAGCAGAAAGCCAGGGCCGTGGTGGCTTTGAACTGAGTTTGAGCTACCGGGTATTTACCCATAATAACAAAAGTGCATTACAAAAGGTAATATGTCCACGATTTCAAAACACCAAACGGCTAACCACCACCCTGTACATAACTCCTTTAAAGCATAGTCCGAAAACTCAAAATGCTTCAGCTACCAACAACCTAATCATGCAATCCCTAATAGTGGTAACTTTCCATAACAATACTATACCGTGGCATCAGCTATTTGCAGGCAACTAATTGGAGTTGCTTTTGGGGGGTTGCTTATAGGCTGCGGTTCGGAAGACAATCGCCACGCCACAATGCTTCCGCCCCTGTTTCCGGCTGCTACAGCCTACCCCTTCGACAGTATTGGAAGTTATACCATAAATGCCATTACCCACGATAGCATAGTGGCAAACAATAGCCATCGCCAAAACAAGAGATTAGCCATTCAGTGGAAAAATGTTACGCCAAAAATTACAACCGGGCCCTTACTGAAAAACGCAACTCCTCCCGAAAAAATAATCATTCAGCAAAATACAATACCCGTACAAGAGGGATCGGTTATTAACCTGCCAGTACACACTGTTGCAAAAACTTTTGGCGCAGATGCCAACAAATCCGGATCAGGTTTTCCTAAGCTATTTACAGATCCAGACACACTGTACCCCGAAGTGAATAAAGTAGTAGCCCGGCAAACAAAGCCGATTAAAGCATTGCCCATGCGCATGAAGGAAAACGCAAGCGCCGGCATACAGTATCTTGATATTGAACAAGGGTTAAGTTTCCCCTATATCCACAGCATAGTGTGTGACTCAATCGGTAATTTATGGTTAGGCACCGATGGACTTGGCATAAGCAAATACAATGGTACGAGCTTCACGAATTATAGTAAAGCGCAGGGGCTATCGGGCGGCTACGTACAACATACACTTTTAACCAAAAAGGGATTGCTTTGGCTGGCTCATGAAAATGGTTTGAGCTCTTTCGATGGCGACGTATTTACCAATTATCTATTCAAAAAAAACTGGGGAAAAGACATCATAACACGAGTGCTTGAAGACAGCAAATTCAATTTGCTGTGGATACTAAAAAGTACAGGTGAAATTGTAGCTTTTGATGGAATCAATTTTCTGAGCTACTTCAATACCATTGGCAGTGCCACAGATACTGTAACAGGTATGGATATTGATGATTACGGCAACTACTTTATTACGCAAACCAACTCAGCACTGCGGTACAATAGCCAAACTGGCAACGTTACTACTATCAGATGGCCGTACACCAATGATTTTCTTGTTAATCCCCTTTTCGATGCAGAAGGGAATGATTGGGCATTTACACAGCATCTCGGCGTGGCTAGCCTCACTAGCAACGGGGCATTGAAACTGTATAGCAAATACTGGCCCCAAGCTGGCGATACGTACCGGTTAATGATGGACAAATCAAAAAACATATGGACCAGTACGTATGATAGTGGCATCAGCCAACAAACAAACAAAAGCATAATCAAATACGGTCTTAACGAAGGCCTGACAAGAAATAAAATATCAACCCTAACAGAAGATGCTGCGCGTAATATTTGGCTGGCTACCGAAGGTGGCGGCATCAACAAAATACCTTATAATCATTTTAGCTTTCCACTACCGCCTACGCTATTTGAAACCAATAAAATAAGGCCAATGATCGCCACACCAAAAGGCGAAATATGGATGGGCGCGGAAAGAGGCGGATTGGGATTGTATAACACCCATGCCAACGAGAATGGCGAACAGGCATTTACCTA
>JAHEMO010000287.1:0-1776 GCA_024643625.1 Chitinophagaceae bacterium | reverse complement strand
CAACAATTTACTTACTATACCCAACGCGAAGGGCTAAGCAACAACAATGTGTGGAGCGTAGCAGAAGATAGCCTGCACCGCATATGGGTTGGTACCGATAAGGGATTAAACCTGCTGGTACGCAATGAGAGCAGTGAAAAAAACGAGGCCTTTGCCATTTACAATTTTGGCATGCAGGATGGCCTGCGCGGTCTCGATTTCAATTTACACAGCGTGTGTATTGATACCCACAATCGCATGTATTGGGGTACCGGCAAGGGTCTGGCTTCGCTTGACCTTAATAGGCCCTACCATCCCGGCACGCCTGGCCTGCCAAAGCTTAATTATGTAGAAATAAACAGCCGGTTTTATGACTACCGGCAATTGCCTGACAGCATTAAAGATGATATACATTTTACTGCCGTTGCAAACGCTGCCAACTATCCAGAAAATTTACGGCTTAGCCACAACTACAATCATCTCAATTTCAATTTTTCGGCAATTGAATGGGGTGCGCCACACAAAATAAGATACAGTTACAGACTAATAGGTTTGGATGATGCCTGGAGCAATCCATCCGACATGCCCGGTGCAGAATTTCGCGGCCTGACGCATGGCCAATATACCTTAGAAATATGTGCCATAGGACAGTCGCAAATTTGGACGAAGCCGATGCGCTACACCTTTACCATACTTCCTGCATGGTGGCAAACCTGGTGGTTTTATTTAGTAGTTGCTATAGCATGCTGTGCAATTGCCTACAGCATTGTGCGATTTATCTACCGGCAAAAGTTGCGAAGCGAGCAAACGAAAATGGAAAAACTACTGGCAGTGCAGCAGGAACGTCATCGCATAGCCAGCGAAATGCATGATGATATTGGCGCCGGACTTTCGGGCGTAAGATTGATGACGGAAATAACAAGAGGCAAACTCAAAGAAAGCACCGCATCAAAAGACATGGATAAAATATACGACTCAGTAGGTGATATTGCTGCACGCATGAAAGAAGTGATATGGACGCTGAATACAAGCCATGATAATTTACACGATCTCGTTAGCTTTTTGTCCAAACAGGCAAAGCAAATGATGGAAGTATCGCCCATAACTTTCAACATTATAATACCGCAAACACTGCCCGATGTTACAGTGGCCGGTGATATTCGCAGGCAGGTTTTTCTTTCGGTAAAAGAAACCTTGCATAATGTGATTAAGCATGCAGAAGCCACCGAAACTACCATGCACATTAGCTATAACAAAAACCTGCGCATAGTAATCAGTGATAATGGCAAAGGTTTACCGCCCAATCTGCAAGATAAACTGGGCAACGGCATCAACAATTTACGCATGCGTATGCAATACCTTCATGCTAGCTTCGAGATGCTGAATGACAAAGGCACTACAATAATTTTTGATATTCCCATACAATAACCCACTTATGATAACAGTAGCCATTGTAGAAGACAATATTCAGTTTAGGGATGCCATTGTTTCAGTAATCAACGACACGACCAATATGGCACTGTCGGGTACATACGACAATGCAGAAAAAGCAATGATTGGCTTGCCCAAAACACCCCCCGATATTGTTATTGTAGATATTAGCCTGCCGGGCATGCGCGGTACCGACCTCATAATTCAGCTAAAAAAACTGATACCGCAAACCCAATTTATGGTTTGCAGCATTCACGACGATAACGAAACCATTTTTGAAGCGCTTCGCTGTGGCGCTTCGGGCTATTTGCTAAAGGATCCTATTACTGTGGACGACATCAAAAAATCGATCCATGACCTCTATAA
>JAHEMO010000286.1:2390-4158 GCA_024643625.1 Chitinophagaceae bacterium | reverse complement strand
TTGCCGTCAAGTACTGCATAGAAATATCCGTTACCGTCGTTGGTATCTTCCGTTTCTCCCTGCACAAATTTGAAAGCCACAGCATCCGCATCATCAGGCACGGTAAAACTGGCCTGATATCCTTTTTTTCCCGGCTTCATTGGTTTATCGCTGCCTACAGGTTTGCCTGCTTTGTACGCCAGCATAATGGCGTATATATCAGCACTACTTTTTGTTTTGCCGCCTTTGGGAAGGTTGTATACCAACTCAATGGTTTGACCCTGTTGTATGGGCTGGGGGCTCACTTGGAGTGTTTCGTAGTTCTTTTTTTGGGCCAATCCCTGCAGGGCGGGCAACAATAGCAAGGCTGCAACTAAGTATTTCATCATGGTAATTATTGTTCGGGTAACAAAATAAGCGGTTGGGATGAATATTCCTTTTTGATAAATGACCAACGCCATTCCTTCTTGTGCATACTGCTGCGTTGGTCGAAGATGAATGGCTTATTAGAGGAAAAAGCCTCTTACACGATTGGCCACCCAATGGGAAATTTTTGGTGCCCGGCAGGATACCGGCTGGTCAGGCTTGGCTGAAGGCTGAAAAAGCAATCAATTTACTAATAATATTAGTATTTTTACGATGAATTATTATCGATGCCTTCCACCAATTCCCCCTTTTTTTCTTCAGCTACCGACGCGCCGGGCCGCACCATTGCCCACCTCGATCTCGATACGTTTTTTGTAAGTGTGGAAGTGCTGAAAAATGCAGCCCTCAAAGGCCGTCCCGTAATTGTGGGTGGCCGCAGCGACCGCGCCGTGGTGGCCGCCTGCAGCTACGAAACCCGCCGCTATGGGGTGCGCAGCGGTATGGCTATTAAACTGGCGAAACGACTGTGCCCGCATGCCCTCATTATTAGCGGCGATGCCGATAGCTACAGCCATTACAGCCGCATGGTAACCGATATTATTGCCGACCGCGTACCGGTATATGAAAAGAGTAGCATCGATGAGTTTTATGTTGACCTCACCGGCATGGACCGCTTTTTTGGCAGCGCCAAATTTGTAGCCGAACTGCGGCAGCACATCATGAAGCAAAGCGGCCTGCCCATTAGCTATGGCCTCAGTGCCAATAAACTCATAAGTAAGGTAGCCACCGGCGAAGCCAAGCCCTGCGGCACCCTGCAGGTAGCCAGCGGTACCGAGCGTATTTTTCTGCGGCCGCTGGCCATTGAAAAAATGCCCATGATTGGCGATAAAACGGGCACCCTGCTGCGACAGATGGGCGTGGAAACCATCGGCACCCTCAGCGAAATACCCGCCATTTACCTGCAAAATCTGTTGGGTAAAAATGGCCTTGAACTTTGGCGCCGCGCACAGGGTATGGATGATAGCCCGGTAATTCCGTACCGCGAGCAAAAAAGCATGGGTACCGAAAGCACCTTTGAAACTGATACTATCGATATGGAATTCCTGCATCGTACGCTGGTGCGCATGGCGGAGCAAACGGCTTTCGAATTGCGCAGCCAAAACCGGCTTACCGGCTGCGTAACGGTGAAGCTGCGGTACAGCGATTTCAACACCGTAACCCGGCAGCAGGTAATTGCCTATACCAGTGCCGATCATATCCTCATGCAAACCACCCGCGAGCTCTTTACCAAACTATACGACCGCCGCCTGTTGGTGCGGCTGATGGGGGTGCGGTTCAGCCATTTGGTGCCGGGCAATTACCAAATTCATCTTTGGGACGATACCGCCGACATGATTAACCTTTATCAGGCTATTGACAGTGT
>JAHEMO010000286.1:0-2290 GCA_024643625.1 Chitinophagaceae bacterium | reverse complement strand
GTAACATTAAGTGCCGGATTCGCTGGATTTGGGCCGTTCACATAGCTGTTTAACCATGTGGGGTCTCCCACAGTTTGGTCGTTGCCATCGGCATTGCCTGTCCGTATAGCAGTTTCGGGGCGCCAGTATTTGTAAAAGTATTTCGATTCGAAACTGGCCGTGGCAGCGTCGGCCATAGCAGTGTGCAGCAGGGCAAACAATCTGGCGGTGCGCCATGGGTCTATCTTCTTACTGTTAATCATGGCACGGGCCATGCGGTTCCAGCCCAATGAAGAACGCTCTACCCAAAAAACTCCAATCTCGCTTTCATCGGCCGTGCGGTTATGGCCAACCATCGCTCCCTTCAGTTTTACTTCGTTGTAGTCGGCGGTATAGGCAGCAGAAGTAATAGCATCAGGTGGAATAGCCCTGAACTGATTATTGCTTGTCATGACAAAGGGCTTCATAACGGAACCCCATTGGTGCAGTGCTTTTATTTTGGGGAAGCCCGGGAGGCTAAACGGAAGGGTAGATTTGTATTCGCCGGGTAGCACGCCATCGGGTTGCGGCAATTGCTGATTGGCAATGGCAAAATTGTCATCGGAACGTTCGGCCAAAATTGCAGCTGCAGCTAACTGACCAAGGGTTATGCCTTCATCTTTTCCGGGGCCGGTAACGCCGGCAAGGCTTTGTTGATACCAATCGTCGAGCGGTTGTGCAATGGTAAAGCCCAAACCCTTGAGGGTATGGTAGGCAGCGCTGGCTACGGCAGCGTTGGGGTTAGCGTCTTTATTACGGGGTGCCTGCAAGGCATAGCGCTTGTAGCGTGGCACAATGCTGTTCATGGCATCGTGTACGGCAATAGAAACCATGGCAAAAAAGCGCATGTGGGCTGGCGGTGTTTCGGGACGATTCAATACCTGATTGGTAATATCGTTCCAATGCATCACCATGTCGTTGCCCACCTGCCCGGGGGGAATGGCAGCTTGTTTGTCAACAGAGTTTTGTTTCAATGCTTCATCAGGCAACAAAGCCTTACGGCAGGCGGTAAAAAATGTGAGCATCATGGCAACTAGCATAATAGATTTAAGATTTTTTGCTTGCATAACATGTCGTTTAAAGAGATGAGAAAATGTTTTTATTACGACACAAACCTAGCTGCGCCGTAATCCCTCTTTTTGTATATGCGACAGTTGCAGTAGTTTAGTATGCACACTGCACCTGCCACACGACAAGCGGCAAATGGGGGAGGCAAAAGCCTGCTGTCGTCCGGATGATTTAGTTATCAAAAATTATGCGTAGACAAAGTGTTTTTGTCGTAAACGAAGGTGGTTTTGTCGCAAGCGAACAACTGCTATTGGTGTAATACTTAATTATGCCTACTTTTCAAATGAAAGATTGGCATGGAAAACAGCAAGTTCATTTGGTCTAATGCAACGGAATGGTGGTTCCTGCGCCATTTTAGTTTCTGGTTTTTTTGGACGCTGTATTTTGGCACGCTTCATGCATTTCAACCTTTTATTGGAGCCAGCCAAAATCCCATGGATTACATCGGTTATGCCATTCCGGAGGCAGCATTGCTTATTGCAGCACAAGCTTTGATTGTATACCCGTTGTTGTATTTTGTATTACCCCGATTTGTGTTTCAAAATAAATATGGCAAGGCTGTTTTCTGGACGATCGTGATTTTTGCCTTTGCATCATGGCTCAATTTTATTTTGGTAACCAAAGTAAATGCGCGCTTGCTCGATGCAATTTTGCCAGAAAGTGTTATTCGCATAAAAAGACCTCAGCCATCAACAAAATTTATGGCGATAGCAGGTATAGTAAAAGGAGGGTTGTCATGTGTTGGTCTTGCAGTAAGTCTAAAGCTCATAAAATACTGGCATCTAAAAGAAAAGCGTAATGTGGCATTAGTGAAAGAAAAGACAGCTGCACAGATACGACTGCTCACGGCACAAATTCATCCACACTTTTTATTTAATACGCTAAACAACCTGTACTCAAAAACACAGCACGAATCGCCTGAAGGATCAAAAATGATACTGGAACTTTCCGATATTTTGCGATACCTTTTAGGCGATGGGCAGAAGCATGCCGTGCCCTTGCAAAAGGAGCTGAATCTGGTGCGGAATTATATTGCATTGGAAAAAATACGGTATGGTAATGATCTTGATGTGCACCTGAAATTGCCTAAGGACACAGGCGATTTGCAAATAGCACCCTTGCTGCTATTGCCCTTTTTGGAAAACTGTTTTAAACACGGCGCAAGCAAGTTTTTACAATCGCCATGGATTAATTTTTCGTTGGT
>JAHEMO010000285.1 GCA_024643625.1 Chitinophagaceae bacterium | reverse complement strand
GCAGCACTTCGGCAAGTTGCATTTCCTTCTTGTTTACAAGTACTTTATTGTACACTAATCTTATACCGTGACTATAATCCACATACCAGTTTACATGGCCCGTATATAAGGGCTGTATTGGGTTTCCATCGGGTTTATGCCATCCATAAATAGCCACTTTATTTTGCTTACCGGGCAACAACAACACAGGTGTTTGCACTACATCCTTCTTTATTCCGGCTATTAGTCCTTTACGCAATTGCCGCTGACCTTCAATTATCAAATGATGATGCCACATGGTAGGCGTGCTATCGCGAAAAGCAAATAATGGTACGGGGTCTAACCGCAGGGCAGCCGCATGATAAACAGCATCAACAATTTTGGTGGTTGGCAGGCTACAATCCCATGTTGTGGCAATGCTTTGTGCTGCCATTGGCGTAATGCACACCCGGGCCCAATCATTATCTGTGCCTACGCTCAGATAATCCGGCGACACAAAAACAGTTACTTCAACAGGAACCTCCTTTACCGAATCGACTGCGGAAAATTTTACCGGAACGAAGTGCGTGAGCCATTCCGGTACAAAGCCTTTACCAAACCAATCCAATACCAGCGAATCGCGTGATTGCCAGCCCATTGCCGCTGCCTGCCGGTAAAATGCGGCGCCACCCGGATTACTGAGTGCTAACGCAGCAGGCTTGACGACCACATGATTTGTGGAACAAGCCATGCCAAAGCATATCAGCATGATCAACCACAAATGGTGCATAATCTGTTTACCCTGTAACAAATGATAGCTGCTCATCCTTTAGGTGGTGCATAGTCATGGTCAAGAAGGTATTGCTGCATAGCGGCATGGGTTTCCTCCTTAAGCTGTTTAAAATTTTTGCCCGCATGGGTTATGGGCGGCAATAAATGCATTTCGAGCTTATGTGGCCACAGGTAAAAAAACTTGCTTGGCGGCAAGGCAAACGCAGTATTAAATATGATTACCGGAATAATATCTTTCCTGCAATCGGCAGCTAACCGGAAAGCCCCGTCATAAAAGTCTTTCAGCGGTTTACCGGTTCTGTTACGCGTCCCTTCAGGATACACGGCCATATTTATATTTTCCTTGAGCAGCACCCGTTTCATGGCTTCAAAACTGCTTCTGCGGCTACCATCGCTACTACGATCAACCAGCACACTGCCGCGGGTATATATCCATCCGAAAAAAGGAATTCGTGCCATCGATTTTTTTGCAATGGTCTTATTGAGCCCCGGGAAAAAAGGCGTGAGCAGTGGCACATCCAAAAACGACTGATGATTAGCGGTAACCACATAATTGTGCTGCGGATTATAGTGTTCCCCATGTACCACACGCATGGGACACCCGATAAGCCACAAAAAACCTCGCATCCAAAAACCCGATGTGGATTTAAAAACCTTCATGCCTAACGGCTCCGGCAGGATAAAAGAGAAGGTAATAGGCCATACAAAAATCATCATGGTAGCCACAAAAATGATTAATGCGTAGAGGGCCCAAATGCGCGCCAGAATTTGCTTGAGCATGTGTAAAGAAATGTTTTATTGCGCTACCGCGCAGACACAATATTAGCGCGGCAGATACCAATCGACAGCTGGCATGCCATTCGACATTAAATATGCATTGGCAAGACTGAAATGCCGACAGCCGAAAAATCCATTGTGGGCGCTAAGCGGGCTGGGATGGGCTGCCTGCAATACCTTATGCCGTGTCATATCTATCAACTCTCTTTTTTGCTGGGCAAACTTTCCCCAAAGCATAAAAACTACATGCTCTCTGTTTTGGCTAATGCATCGGATAGCGGCATCAGTAAACTGATGCCAACCCAAACCGGCATGACTATTGGCTTCGCCGGCCCTCACGGTGAGCGAGGCATTTAGCAGCAGTACACCCTGTTGGGCCCATGCTGTAAGGTTGCCGTGAGGCGGTGGCGCTATACCCAAATCAGTTTTTATTTCCTTATAAATATTTTGCAGCGACGGCGGAGTATCAATACCATTTGGAACGGAAAAAGAAAGACCCATGGCCTGCCCGGGACCGTGATAAGGATCTTGCCCGAGAATAACAACCTTAACCTGCGATAGCGGCGTATGGTTAAATGCATTAAAAATGAGAGAGCCCGGAGGATATACTGTTTTGCCGGCCGATTTTTCCAGCTTCAGGTGCATCACCAAAGTTTCAAAATATGACTGCTCAAACTCCTGCCGGAGAGCATGCTTCCATTCTTCTTCAATTTTTACCTCCATGGCGGCAATATCGGATAATTGACTATTGTGGAAACTGCGTAGGTGCGTTTAGCCTTCTTGGCGTTGTGGTAATGGCCCCCAAAAAAGCAATTACTGCATCTATTTCAGTGTCTGTCAGGCTAAGTTTCTTAAGCATTGGTGAATTAACCGGCAGCAAACTATCCCGGTCGCCCTTATAACTGCGGGGTATAGGTGCGGGATTGCCCAGATTGTACAAAAACACAACATCTTTTAATGTTGGGAAATTACCGTGATGCATCCACGGCCCAGTATTTACCACTTCACGCAGCGATGGTGTTTTGAATTTACCTACATCCAGGGTATCTCTTGTAACATTATACAAGCCAAGATCTTCATTTGCCGATGCAAATAATGTTTGTCCGTCGTTGTGAAATTGATTGTCTGAAAAAAGACCGCTATTGTGGCAATTGATGCAGCCAGCCTTTGTACGGAACAAATGCAGGCCAAGTACTTCCTGATCGTTGAGTGCATCGGTCTTGCCATCAATAAATAAATCAAAACGACTTTTAGGGCTTACGATGGTTCTTTCAAAACTGGCAATGGCTTTAAATATTTTATCGAGATCTATTGCAGGCGCACCAAAAGCTTCTGAAAATAATGGTTGGTATCCTTTGTAGCTTTTTACCTTGGACTCCATACTGCTGAGGTCTTCATGCATTTCAAGCGCGTCCATCACCGGCCTTCTTGCCTGATCTTCAAGACTTACCGCACGTCCGTCCCAAAACAATCGTTTATAAAATGCGGTGTTCCACAACGTCATGGCATTACGCTTTCCTAATTGGCGGTCGTGCCCAAAAGCTACTCTTTTTCCATCGCCCCATCCCAATTGCGGATCATGACAACTGGCGCAGGCAATTTGTCCGCTGCTGCTGAGGCGGGGATCGTGAAACAATATTTTGCCCAAATTAATTTTAGCGGGGCTGCTTGCATTGTCTTGCGGAAACGGTGTTTCGGGTAAATGACCAATATCCTGAAACGTAGCAGCGGCCCCGGGATGCACTTCGGCTTTCGGCCATTGCTTTGCATCGCCACTGCTGTATAGCTTTCGCAGCACTGCCACATCAAGAGCATCTTGCTTGCCGGCAAGGTACGATGCACAGGACACTACACCTGCCAATCCAATAGCTAAGATGATAATTGTATTTCGCATCATGTTGTATTCTTCATCTGTGTTTTAGTGTTCGCTTTACGGTTTAAAACGATACTTTCTTTTTACATCGGCAGCGCCACCAACCGAGGTCTCATCAAAAATTACTTCCACTTCCATCAGTTGTGTGATTTCATCGTAAGTGCCTCCGCCCTTAATGCCAATATCATAAAACGTTTTATCTCTTCTGTAGAGTCGTATTTTTTGCTCTATTACGTTAAGTGTACCCTTTGTGGCATCCGGTTTTTCGGGCAAAAATTCAAAGCATTTGGGAATAGAAACATTGTAGTATCCGCTATCGCTGGTAAGCCCTCCGGGAAGCCGGCCATAAATGGTAAGCATATACAAGGCATTGGTGCCTTTACCCGGTACGTAGGGGTTACCAAAACCATATTTGTTGGGATCGTTATCATAAACCACTGGAAAGCCAATAAATGTTCGCCATACCTGCTGACTATCGATAAAAATTTCTGCATTTGGCCGGTAGAAGGGATCATTTTTGTACCAAACCCTTGCGGCCGTGCCACTTGGCGCATACGTGGGTTCTGCAAACTGCTTGCTACAACCCAAAGCAGCAATAACTGCGAGGGTAATAAGCGTGGTAAGTGTTTTCATAACATCATCATTATTAGTTATGCAATTCAACGATCAGTAGGCCTTGGGCAGGCAAATAACGGCGATGGATAGGCGACATTACAATTGCTACCTATACAGTCGGTACGCACAATACTTTTACCATTCCTCATAAGGT
>JAHEMO010000284.1 GCA_024643625.1 Chitinophagaceae bacterium | reverse complement strand
ACTGAAATTGTAAACAGGCAGCATGGAATTACTCCAATTCAGGAGCCATCAGCCATCCCGGCGAAAAAGGATCTGCCCTATACCCAGGTGGTGCTGAACAGAATGAAGTTTGCCGATGCAGCATTATTTACTCCCTTAGAAAACGCGAAAAAGCCGTCGCAAAACGAAACAGGTTTAATGGAGCATTTTTCACAGCAGGAACATGCGACACGGATTGAACATAGCACACATGAAAATCGCACTGAAGAAGTAGAAAATACATTATTACATACATCCGGGCTTTTGCGGCCCGTTGAAGTACAAATGCCACAAGGGTCAGACCCTGTAACACTTTTGCAACCGCAACAAAAAGAACAACCCGGTACACCAAAAATTGCGGCTTCAGCAAACGCAATTGAAGGGCAGCAACAACCGAAGCTTACCATTGGAAAAATTACGGTAGAAATAGTTGCGCCAGAAAAGCCTGCACGAAATATGCCGCAAGCTGCCGGCATTCAAATACCGCCGCGACCCGTATCCAACTGGCACAAACACCGCTCCGGCTTAGGCCAATTCTAAAATGGATTTCACTTCTCTCGACGAAATAACCAGGACCCTGATCTCTGTGTTGCAGCAGGCAGTTGACCCTACTGAAACGGTGAAAGTGTTACCCGAAATTTTGCGCAACAGCGATTTGGGCGTTGGCTTATATCTGTATCACGCACAGGAAAGTGCTGCCTATAAAAACATTCCGCCACCCGGTCGTGATGCACCTTCTGTAGCCTACACACCCATGGCTTTGCATTTGTTTTATCAGCTCTCTGCCAATTGGAAAGAAGGCGATAAGGAAGATGCCATAGAAGAACAAAAACTCATGAGTCTGGCCATGAAGGCTTTGCACGACCAGGCGGTGATAATTGCCACTATTCCCGATGGAAAGAAAATCAATATCAAAATCACGCTGCAACATCTTACCCCTGCTGAATGCGTGCAGTATTGGGCAGCAGCCGAATCGCCGGTAAGGCTATCCGCCTACTATGAAGTATCGGTGGTATTCCTTGAACCCGAAAAACCAACTACCTATGCAGGACGTGTGTTGCAATACGGCAACTATGTTTTTGTAAAAGGCGCGCCGCAAATAACTGCATCGCTCAACAATATCGTTTACACCGTTCCCGGTGATATAGTGCCGAAAGAAGTACTCATTTCGCCAGCACAGGTTGTACCCGTTAATGCGCTACCACCTACGCAAAGCAACAGACTTGTGTTGCGTGGCAACAGTTTTGGTGGTGGCAGTTTTGAATTGCTCATCAATCGTCCGGACTGGCCGGAGTCTGCCGTGGCGGATGCTACTGACTGGGAACTTACCCGCATAGCCGACCACACGGTGGAAGCCACCGTTCGCGAGACAGCAATGTTGGTTAACGCAGGCACACCGGTTGATGTATTGCCCGGTTTGTACACGGCGCAAATTGTGCTTTCGGAAACCCGCAATTTGCCCAACGGCACGGTCAAAACCTTTCGGCACAGCTCCAACCTTTTTCCTTTTGCAGTCACTCCGCGTATTGATATTATCAATCCACTGAACGGCGCTGCAGGAAGCAGCGTTGTTATTACTGGTTTTCAATTTCAGCATGCATCCATTTTGCCCGAAGACATTGCGATTTTCATTGGGGAAATAAAACTCACAGACCGAACAGGACAGCCGGTGATAAATCCGGGAGAATTCAGAATAACCGCTTCCAACACACTTGAATTGCGCACCCCAAATTCAGTACTGCCCGGATTAGCGGCAGTACGCATGCTAATCAACGGCGTGGAGTCGCCGCCCAACTGGATTACCATTATCTGATCATGCATATCGCCGACGCACCTACATTGCACTTACATACCACAACCGATGGCGGTATCGCCGACTATGTAAAACAGCGCATTAGCCTGTATGCACAGCGCCGGATTATCTGGTTGCGCCATTTGTGGCAACGGCTTAGTGAGCAAAGCAATGGACCCACGCCGCGCCATATGGAAGTGGATGGTTATTTATGGCAAATTGATAATGCTGAAGACGAATTCAATTTTTACGCCAGTGTAGCTGACTGCATTAATCTTACTCATCGCATTGATGCATTGGAAAAAACAAATGAGCAAAATGCTGTGAGTAAACGCTACAAACATTTACTGCACATTTTGCAGCTAACGCCATTTGAGGACGACACGCTTCAACTATGTTTTGCTTTGGCGCAGGATAATGAATTAGGCAGGGTGCTGGCTTATTTGCACAACGATTCGGGCAAGCCGTATGTTAGTGCAAAATTAGTAGCGCAATTATTTGGACATGAAACATACGCAAGGCTGCGCCCCGACTCAACCCTGCTTCAATGGAAATTGATATACGAAACCGAACCTGGAAATCTCGAACTGGACAATTGGTTTGGCCATTGGCTAAATGGCTTTCAGGGTTTGGATGATGTGCTGGCATCAGTATCCCAATGGCAACAAACAGTTGTGCCACATGCTTCATGGCCTTTGCAGGAGACCGCCGGCGCCGTTCAAAAATTGCTGGAGCAACAAAGCGCACCAATCCGCCTGTTGGTAACAGGCGCTATACACAGTGGTCGTAAATCTTTTGCCGCCTGCCTCTGTGCATTAATGAACAAGAGATTGCTGACTATTAATGCGTCTTTAGTACCTGCATCACAACAAAAACAATTGGTTCTCCATGCACAACGCATGGCCTTGCTTACCAATACAGTATTGTGCTGGCAAGGGCTTTTGTTGCAGGAAAGATTTGAGCACTGGAATATTCCCTCTGCTAATTTGCAGGTATTTATTGGTGAGCCTGATGAAAGGCTGATGATCGATTCTTCGTTTACCGATATAGTTATTGCTGTTCCATTGCTTACCATTACAGAACGTAAAGCAGCCTGGCAAGAATTTGTCCCTGCTTTTTCTGCATGGGATGAAGAAGAAAAAACAACCCTGGTACAAACGCATCAAATTGCGCTGGGTACCATAGTGCAGGCGGGTAATGCAGGATGCGCTTCCTTTAATGAAGCCATCCATTTTTTAAAGGCTACACAAGCTCATCAGTTAGGGCAACTTGCCCATACTGCAGATGCCAGTTTTGCTTTTGATGATTTGGTAATAAACCAACATGTACTGCAGTCGCTTTATGATTTTTGCTTTGAGGCAAAAGAACGCTCGGTGTTTTGGGAAAAAGAAAGCCATCGAAAACTTTTCCCACAGGGCAAAAGTCTGGTAGGTCTTTTTAGTGGTAGTCCCGGTACAGGAAAAACCATGGCTGCACAGATAGTGGCGAATTCTCTCGGGTTATCACTGTATCGGGTGGATTTGAGCGAAGTGATAAGCAAATACATAGGTGAAAGTGCAAAAAATTTACAACGGATTCTCAGCCGTGCCAGTGCAATGAATATCGTGCTGCTTTTTGATGAAGCCGATGCATTGTTTGGTAAAAGAACAGAAACAAAAGATGCGCACGACCGCTATGCCAATACTGATACCAACTACTTATTGCAGGCCATTGAAGAATACTCCGGCATAGTGATTTTATCTACCAATCGCAAAACCAATATTGACCCTGCGTTCCTGCGGCGATTCAGGTATGTGATAGAATTTCCGCGGCCTGAACCGGCGCAACGGCAAGCCATTTGGATAAAGATTATTGCGGTGCTTTGTGGTGAAGAGACAGCGATGGGGTTGCAATCCATTGTTGCCAAATTATCCTCATCCATGGAGCTAACCGGTGCACAAATAAAGCAAGCGGTTTTGTCGGCAGTGTTTATTGCACAACGAGAAGGTCAACAAATTCAGGGGAGTCATTTGCTGCGCGGTATCGAACGTGAAATGGCTAAAGAAGGCAAGGCACTTAGCCGCGATTGGCAAAGCCGCTTACAATAATTATGCAAACAGAAATCAGCGAGCTGAAAATTAAAACATCGGGCCTTACGCAGGATCAGGCGCAAAGCCTTGGTATTGCTGTAGGTGAGGCTATCCAGGCGGGTTTACCTGTTGGTTCACAAAGCACTCATATACCTGAATTAAGCATCAAGCTTACGCAGCAAGCTGCAAACGATACGGAGCAAATGGCCAGTCAAATTGCCGAACAGGTTTTACAAAAATTGAAGTGGCATAACTATTAGTACATGTTGAAAGCGCCCATACAAAAGACGCCAA